>JAFGTN010000372.1 GCA_016934075.1 Pirellulales bacterium | reverse complement strand
TTGCGTTCGCACCGCGAGAAACTGGCCGGCGGCGGCAAGCCTTCCGGTCCCTTGTCGTTCATGCGTGTTTACGACCAGATTGCGGCCGTGGTCAAAAGCGGCGGCAAGACGCGTCGCGCCGCCAAGATGCAATCGCTGAAGATCTGGCACCCTGACGTGCTGGAGTTTATCGAATGCAAGGGCAAGGAGGAAGAAAAAGCACGCCTGTTGATGGAGGAAGGCTACAGTTACGAAGACGCCTACAGTTCGATCCTCTTCCAAAACGCCAATCTTTCGGTGCGTCTGTCCGACGATTTCATGACCGCCGTCGAAGAAGACAAATCGTGGACCACGCGTTGGGTCACCGATGAAACCAAGGAAGGCCCCACATTCAAGGCCAAGGAAGTGATGGAGAAGATCTCCTCCTCGGCTTGGGGATGCGGAGATCCGGGCGTACAGTACGACTCGACCATCAATCGCTGGCACACCTGCCCGAATTCCGGACGGATCAACGCCTCGAACCCATGTAGCGAATACATGTTCGTCGACGATTCGGCCTGCAATCTTGCGAGCATCAACCTGATGAAGTTCCGCAAGGAAGACGGCAGTTTTGATGTCGAACGGTTCCAGGCGGCTTGCCGTATAATTCTGATCGCGCAGGAAATCCTCGTCGATCATGCAAGCTATCCTACACGCTCGATCGCGTCGAACAGTCACCGTTTCCGCCCGCTGGGGCTCGGCTATACGAACCTGGGTAGTTTCCTCATGTCCAACGGCTTGCCCTACGACTCGGACGAAGCTCGCGGGATCTGCGGTGCTATCACGGCCCTGCTGCACGGCACTGCTTGCCGCACTAGTAGCGAGATGGCGGCCACGGTCGGACCCTTCGAAGGTTTTGAGGAAAACCGCATACCCATGCTCCGCGTGATGGAGATGCACCGCGAAAAGGTCGATGAAATCAAAAACTGCCCCGAGTATCTGCTGGAAGCGGCCACGGATCTCTGGGATGAGGTTCTGCGTCGCGGCCGGCGCGACGGCTTCCGCAACGCCCAGACCACCGTGTTGGCGCCGACCGGCACGATCAGCTTCATGATGGATTGCGACACGACGGGCATAGAGCCTGATATCGCGCTGGTAAAATACAAGCAGTTGGCCGGCGGAGGTATGTTGAAGATCGTCAATCAGACCGTGCCTTTGGCACTGGAAACTTTGGGGTACGACGATAACGAGATCAAATCGATTATCGATTTCATCAACGCCGAGGATACTATCGAAGGTGCGGCCGATATTAAAGACGAACATTTGGCGGTCTTCGATTGTGCTTTCCACGCCCCGCGGGGAACGCGTTCGATCCACTGGAAAGCCCACATCCGTATGATGGCCGCTGCACAGCCGTTCATTTCGGGCGCGATCTCGAAGACAGTGAACATGCCTAAAGACATCACGGCCGAGGACGTCACCGAAGCCTATATGGAAGGCTGGCGGCTGGGCCTGAAGGCCTTGGCCATCTATCGCGACGGTTCCAAGGGCGGCCAGCCGCTGGTGACCAAGAGGAAGGGTAAGAAGGCCGCCAAAGATAATGATGCGATTTCCGCGCCACGACGCGAGCGTCTGCCCGACACACGCCAGTCGGTTACTCATAAGTTCAGCGTGGCCGGCCATGAAGGTTATATCACGGTGGGACTCTATCCCGACGGGCGTCCCGGAGAGATGTTCATCACCATGGCCAAGGAAGGCAGCACCATCGGCGGTTTGATGGACTGCTTCGGAACAGCCGTGTCCATGAGTTTGCAATACGGCGTGCCCCTTGAGGTCTATGTGAAGAAGTTCTCACACACCCGTTTCGAGCCCATGGGCCATACCAAGAACAAGGACATCCGCATCGCCAAGAGTATTGTCGATTACATCTTCCGCTGGTTGGGAATCACCTTCCTGCCGGGATTCCGCGAAGCCAACAGCGGGGAGCTGTCGGCCTTCGAAATGAAAGGCATAGGTGACGCGACAAACGCGACGGGCGAATCGCAAACGGATATCGGGCCCATCGCCGGGAAGGTCGGTGGGCCAAAGAACGGGCAAGACGCCACATCTCGCAAAGACGCTCCACCCGCGCCGCGAAATGGTTCAGCACCCAGTAACGGTAACGGCAGTAACGGCAAGATGTACCGTGGGGGAGTAAAGACCGAGGCCAGTATCTCGGTGTTGGAGCAGATAGGTATCTCCACGGCCGTCGAACCAATCCCCACGGCAATGAGCCAAACCAACCAGTTCGCCAGTTTCCAACAGGACGCTCCCGCCTGCGATAACTGCGGATCGATTACAGTCCGTAGCGGCAACTGCTATCTCTGCCATAACTGCGGCGCCAGCATGGGGTGTTCGTAGCTCTTGCTGATCCGGATTATTCATGAACTATACTAACCCGAAGCGCAAGCGAGGAAATGAAAACTTGATGCATACCTACCCCCTCCTCGCTTGCGTTTCGGGTTAGTATTTGATGCATTACATGCGGTTGAGGAATAACTTGGGCTAATCCGACTACAAATAGATTGTCTATGCTTACTTTCCGATTGCCCTCTCGTTGGTGCTAGCACAGTCGCACGTGGCTTACATCGCCACGCCTGCCTTCTCTATTCCACCCTTCTTATCCATACTGCTGATAGAGTGTCAATAATACCCGATTATCACATGAAAATGTCAAAGTTTGCGGGTTAGGGTGTCGATACCGACTTTGCCGTTTATCCATGAGGATAGATTACGCTTGGAGTTTGCTACCGACTGGGGGGGTTCCGCGGTGGTGAGCGACCGAGTGTGGCCGACAGCGAATTGGTAATATAGGAAAGCTGCCGGTGGCTGCGTCAAGGACGAAGCATAAACCTCGAATGCGACACTTGAGTCGCTACAGGGACTTGAACCTATGAGTCGGCGACCCCCCATTCTTCATGTGGTGTTGTGTTTATGGTTGATCGTAGCAATTGGCTGCCAACCACAACAACCGTTCTACTTATTCGAGGACGGCGACCTCTCTCATTATAAGGGCATGGCAACGGATATCGAAGTACCCGACGCGGACATCGATACCCTGGCCGATGTTTGCAAAGCCTCGGCCCCGCTGACCTTGAAGAACACCGAACCGACCGAGATTTGGGAGCTCAGCCTGGAAGAAGCCGTGCAGACCGCCTTGGCGAATAGTAAGGTCATGCGATCTCTAGGCGCTGTTGCCGGCGATCCCGATTCACTCACGCGAGCCGCCGATGCCGTTCCCACTATATACGATCCGAGCCGCGTGGAAACCAATCCACGTTTCGGCACCGAGGCCGCCCTAGCCGCCTTCGACGCGCAATTGGGAGCCAGCGTGTTTTGGGAAAAGAATGACACACCCATGAACGTCGATAACCAGGGATCGATGTTCTTCCCCGTAATTTCTCAGGAAGACAATGGAACGTTCCAAGCCAAACTGTCGAAAACCAACGTTACCGGTGGAACCACGTCAATATCACACAACTGGCAGTATTCATGGAGCAACAGCCCCATTCGTCGTTGGCCTTCTAACTGGAATGCCGACATAACGGCCGAATTCCGCCAGCCCTTGCTGCAGGGCGCCGGTGTACAATTCAACCGCATCGCCGGTCCGGGAGCTATTGCCGGCTACAACAACGGTATTGTGATAGCACGGCTGCGAACCGACGTGGCTCTTGCTGATTTCGAGGCCGCCGTGCGTAACCTTGTTCGCGACGTTGAACAAGCCTATTGGTCGCTTAACCTTGCCTATCGAGAATTGGATTCGGTTATCTCCGGACGCGACAGTGCCTTGGAAACGTGGCGCAAGATCCACTCGCTATTCGAACTTGGTGCCCGTGGCGGTGAAGCCGAAAAGGAAGCCCAAGCCAGACGTCAATACTTCCTCTTCCTGGCACAAGTCGAGGAACGCCTGAGCCTGTTGTACGCGGCCGAGACTCAATTGCGATACATGATGGGGATCGCCGCCACCGACGGCCGACTGATCCGCCCCTCCGATGAGCCTACCTGGGCCAAGATTTCCTTCGACTGGCAAGAAACTCAATGTGAGGCCCTGGCACGCAACGTGGATCTGCGACGTCAAAAGTGGCGCGTGAAAGAAAAAGAAATGGAATTGATCGCGGCCAAGAACTACGTCCTCCCGCGACTGGATGCCGTAGGCTTGTATAAGTGGCTGGGCATGGGCCACGACCTGATCAGCACCGATCGTAAAAACGCCATTGCCGCGGATCAATTCGACAACGCCTTCCAAAGCATGACCAGCGGCGACTTCCAAGGCTGGCAGTTAGGAATGGAATTCTCGATGCCCATCGGTTTCCGTAAGGAATTGGCCGGCGTGCGACACGCACAGTTGAACCTTGTCCGAGAAAGGGCGCTCTTGCGTGAACAAGAATTAGAGGTATCCCACCAGTTGACCGCCGCGATTCGTGACCTGGACCGTGGTATCGTGCTCTCGCGCACCAACTTCAACGGCCGCATCGCCGCCAAGAAGGAAGTCGAATCGGTCGAAGCGGCCTACGACAACGGCACCGTTACGCTCGACCTCTTGCTGCAAGCACAGCGTCGTCTGGCCGAGGCCGAAATCGCCTTCTACCGGTCGATTATCGAGTACAACCTGGCGATCGTCGACGTGCATTACCGCAAAGGTTCGCTCCTGGAGTACAACGGCGTATACTTGGCCGAGGGCCCCTGGCCCGGCAAGGCCTACTTCGACGCTCGACGGCGAGCTCGTGCCCGAGATGCCGGACACTATCTGGATTACGGCTTCACTCGCCCGCAGGTCATCAGCCGCGGTTCGTATAACCAGCACCAAGGCCCCGGCGTTTGCCCCACAACCGAAATGCAAGACATGCAGGACATCCAGCCAAAGGACTTGAAAGTCGAGCCCATTCCCACCCCGGCGCCCGAGGTTATACCCTCGCCCGATGCACCGCTGAGTATGCCGCCGGCGCCGAAACCCGGCGGAGTGACGCGGGCGGTTCCGGCACCGCAAGTAGCCCCGGAACCGCTGGTCGAAAGTCTGCCCGATACGAACCAATCGGCCCAAGCCGATGTCAAGCAGTTGGCCGGGCTGTTCGGTACCTCCGCGAAAGTAATTAAACTACCGGCAACAGACACACCGGCGGCGGGTGTGCAACCGGTCAGCTATGAACAAACGTCGGCACCACTTCCTAACCAGCAGCCTAAACAAGAAAATCTGCCGGTGACAAATCCTGCCGCCACGAACAACAATGGCGGCACGGCCTGGAAGAGTGCTTCAAAACCGTTCACCGGCAATGCCTCGCCGGCTCAAAACACCTGGCGGGCGACAGACCGCTAAAAGTCTTAACCGCCCGTTGAAGAAGTAGGTTCCGTCTGCCGGATGGAACCTCGGATTAAAAAAATCCCTGGTTTTCAGGTCCCGCCCGGCAGACGAGACCTACTTCACTCGCCGATCCCCAATCCACCACTAATGCTCACCGCAAGGCTTTCCTTTAAGGCCGTCAGCTCCCCCTTTGCCTAAATCCCCCGGGCATGTATAATTACTATCCATGGCGATTGTGTTGCCATAAAACCGCATCTAAACAGCCATGCACCCGTGGCGCAATTGGATAGCGCATCGGTCTTCGGAACCGAGGGTTATAGGTTCGAATCCTATCGGGTGTGCCTCTTCAAGGGCGCTTGCACATTG
>JAFGTN010000371.1 GCA_016934075.1 Pirellulales bacterium | reverse complement strand
GTAAAATGGTTTCACCTCATACCTATAGCCCTCAACCTATAGCCCGCACAGGAGCCTACCCTAATGACACTTTCGCGTAATCGTTTATTTGCGGCGACCGTTTTACTCGCTTGCATTTGTCTTTCCAGTACAGCGATCGCTAACGAACCGGTTAAGGAATTGCTCTGGCCCGACGGGGCGCCCGGCGCCAAGGGCGACAAGCCGGACGATAAACCCACGCTCACGATCTGTTTGCCCGACGCTGCCAAGGCCAACGGCGCGGCCGTGGTGATATGTCCCGGAGGTGGTTACGGAAACTTGGCCGTCGACCACGAAGGGAAGCAGATCGCTAGCTGGCTTAACTCGATGGGCGTGGCCGGTTTCATTCTCGAGTATCGACATCGACGACGCGGATACGGCCACCCTGCCCCGCTGCAAGATGCACAACGTGCCATCCGCACCGTCCGCGCTCGTGCAAAAGAATTCAAGATCGATCCCAAGCGGATCGGAATCATGGGCTTTTCGGCCGGTGGTCACCTGGCCTCCTCGGCGGGCACGCACTTCGACGCCGGCGATCCGAACGCTACCGATCTCATCCAGCGCGTAAGCTGCCGCCCGGATTTCATGATCCTTTGCTACCCGGTGATCGCCTTTGACGAGCCTTATACCCATCGTGGTTCGCAATACAACCTGCTTGGCAAGGACGCCGATCCGGCTCTGGTCAAGAAAATGTCGAGTGAGAAACAGGTCACCAAGGATACGCCTCCCACTTTTCTTTTTCACACCGACGAAGACAAGGGCGTGCCGGCCGAAAACAGTGTGATGTTCTATTTGGCCCTGCGCCGCGCCGGCGTCCCGGCGGAATTACACATCTATCGCCGCGGTCCTCACGGCATAGGCCTCAACCGCCAGCCCGGCGCCACCGCCACATGGCCGAAACGTGCCGAAGAATGGATGAAAGAGATGGGATTCTTTAAGGGTAGTGACAACTGAAAACTGAAAACTGAAAACTGAAAACTGAAAACCCGTGAGACATACCAATGAAACGCCTAAACCTGATCCTTGTCTTCGTCATCTTCCTGCTATCGGCCTCCGCCGTACACGCCGACCAGCGTTACGAGATCGCCTTCCCCGACCTGCCCAGTTATAAGACGCTAAAGTGCGATTTCCACATGCACACGGTTTTTTCCGATGGCCAAGTTTGGCCCACCGTGCGGGTGGACGAGGCCGCGCGCCAAGGGTTGGACGCGATTGCGATTTCCGACCATATCGAATACCAGCCGCACAAGGACGACGTATCCACCAACCACAACCGCCCTTACGAACTGGCCGTCCATCGTGCCCGCATGTTGGATGTTTTGTTGATAAAGGCTGGCGAAATTACCCGCGACACGCCGCCCGGCCATTTCAATGCAATTTTTCTTTCCGATGTGAATCCGTTGGATACCGAAGATTTTGTGGAAGTTTTCAAACGTGCAGCAAAACAAGGGGCTTTTGTTTTTTGGAACCATCAAGGCTGGAAGGGTGAAGAAAAGGGCTCTTGGCGCGACGTGCACACCACGCTCTACGACGGCAAACTGTTCCAAGGCATGGAGGTATGCAACGAAAATCGATACTTCCCCACCGCGCATAAGTGGTGCTTGGAAAAGAACCTGACAATGATGGGCGACTCCGATATCCACACACCCGACCTCCGGACAAAGAGTCTGCCAGAGGACCATCGTACACTCACTTTGGTTTTCGCCAAGAAAAGAACGATTCCCGCCATCAAGGAAGCCCTGCAGGCGGGCCGCACGGCCGCATGGTTCAAGCAGCAACTCATCGGCCGCAAAGAGTTCCTGGCCCCGCTGTTCGATAAATGCGTGACCGTCGAATGCCCGCACCTGCGGACAAAAGACGCGGTTTTCACGAAAATCCGAAACGATTGCGACCTGGACATCGTCCTCAAACGCACCGCCGGCCCCGGTCCCGTGCAGATCGATCTTCCGGCCCGCTCGGTTTCGCTGCTGAAAGTCGACACAAAAACGCCCGACGAACCGCTGGAACTGAAGTACTCGGCCATAAATTTCATCATCGCGCCAGGCAAGTGCCTGGATGTGATGTTGAAGGTTCCGGGTAAATAGTCGCGCCACCGAGGAATTCGAGTATAAAACACTAACCCGAAGCGCAGGCGAGGTAAACACTAACCCGAAGCGCAAGCGAAGGGGAAATAGAGAGAAACGTTACCCTCTCTTCGCTTGTGTTTAGATTTGGAGTTGATTGAATACGACTTGCCACAGCCTCTAGAAAAAGCAGGATAAGGAGGCACTTTTGAATGCTTTGTTCACCAATCATAAGAACCGTATTTTTAGGAGTGATACTGTTTTTTGGGGATTCTCTTTTTGCACAGGAGCACAATAACTACATAGCCGAAAATAATTCCGCAAATGAGGATTTCGAGACTTCTATTGCTAAGGCAATAGCCAGTATGAAAGGGGGTGAAAACATCTCGGGGGGATTTGAAGTACTCCGCAGGTTAGATTACCGCGGGCAATGTCCAAGTCAGTTACTTGCCCTGGTTCATAGCGAGCATGCAGAAGTTGTATGGCGATTGAGAGATTTGATTTTGGAGAAAAAACTTGCCATCAATGGGAAATGCTTGACGGCGGAGTACGATAAAGCACAAGGAGGGGAAGAATGGGTGCTGAATGGACGAAGCTATGGATTGCATTTTGATGAATGTGGACGTCGAACGCGACAGGCTATTTGTGCATTTGCTGCATATCAAACGGGCCGCATTCCTCCTGGTACGTTTTCTCCAGGGGGAGGAAAAGTAACTTTACCCAAGCCAAAACCACTAGATAAAGAAACACTTGATCTCCTGGCTCGCGCGCTTACTGATGACGATCCAGCGGTTCGTGTTGCGGCAGCCGACTCAATCAGGCTGGCACGCATATGCGATGATCGTTTCGTGAAACCGCTTATCCAGAACATTCGCGATGAAAACACTGTTGTCAGCGATGCCGCGTCTCTAGCGGCCGCCGAATTGAATATCCAACAGGCGGCGCCGGTTATTTTCCAACGTCTGAAAAGTTGTGTGATTAATACCGACTCGGATTTCACTTCTGTGGATAATCAAGCTGATTTAAAGAAATGTGGATTACCAGCGTCGCCCGAAGACTCTCTGCATTTATGGGGTGCCTACTACAGTCCGAGCTTCTGTGGAGGTGGTTGGGTGTCAGCACTTGGCATGTTGCGACATCGGCCCGCATTAGCATTGCTGCGAGAATTGTCTTCTCCGCTAAAGGTGACAGGGGATTTGAAACAGTATATGACGGGCGGTGAATGCAAAATCGATATCTCTGTCGATCTATTAGTTGAAGCGATTGTCAATATAGAAAACAAGCCCCATCGTCCTTTGGCTCTTGTAGGTCTGGCAAAAGACAAAACCCTCGCTGGTAATGTTCGAGCAGAGTCTTTACGAGCACTACTTAAGGACACTAATAGCGGACTATTCTTTAGTCCCGAAAACGGCAGTCCTTTCTTCAAACCTACGTTCCTCCAATACTATGAACCGAGGATATTTCGGGCTATTGTCGATCTTGTCGACGATAATGCACCAGCATCACATCACGGAAGTGATAAAAGTTGCTTGGGCAGGTTGGCTATAGAAGTTGCTGCAACTAAGTTCCATCTGCTTTTGAATTATCAACAATTTCGGTCGCGCAAAGTGGACATACGATTCCCCAATGACCAAAGTGTTGTAAATTCACGAACCACGAACGTTGAAGTGATCAATTCTTATTCCACCGAGTTGCTTCCAGTTTATAAATCATTTCGAGAGAAACTGGAGTCTCTATTGCCGGGAAAAGACGGAGCGTTGGCTTTGGAAGCTCTGGCCATTGCTTATCCTGATTGGACTTCGATCGACAAGTGTATGGAGATCGTAACCGATCAGAAACGACAACCTGCCTTGCGTGTGGTGGCTGCGAACATTCTGACAAGTCAACCGTTTTTTTTGGAAATGGATTGTAACGGAAACGGCAAAAATGCCCCACCCGAGACAGTAATTAAGATTTTGCCAATCCTGAGTCTACATAAAGAATTTGACGAATACAATTGGCGTTATAAGGAAACGGTAACAGGTGTATTTCGCGACTTGCTTGGTTGGCCGGGAAGCCAACTAACCACCGAACAAAAGGCTGCGCGCGAATGCTTGCTGCCAATACTTCAAAAAATGAAAAACGGACCGGATAAAACTGCGATCGAAGATGTGATTAGCAAAGTCTATGAAATAACCCCAATAGAAGATAAATGACAAAGTCTAGGGAGACTGTTACGTTAAATATTAACGGAGCAGCACTCCTTGCCAAACCGCCTGCAACACATTATCATTGCAGCTTTCCTAAGCACACTCCACATGTCTCCGATTCACAGGGAGTTAATCGTGTCGAAATCCACCGATATCCGTATTCTCAAGGCCACTAGCCATACTGAGCACTTCGACTATCGCACGCCCATCAAGTTCGGAGGGCGGGCGGTCACCGACGCCGTGCTTCTGCATGTTACCGTCGAGGTGGAAACCAAGGACGGGCGACGGGCAGAGGGTTTTGGCTCGATGCCGGTCGGAAACGTGTGGGGCTGGCCTTCGCAAAAAGTCGACATGGACTCCTCTCTGAAGGTGATGATCGAGTTCGGGCACCAGATCACCAGGCGAGCCGACGAATATGCCGGTGTGGGGCATCCGCTCGAGATTACCCACGACCTGGGCGAGGATTACGCCACGGTGGCCACCGAAGTGGTCGAACAGGCCGGGCTTGCTGAAGGCATGCCGCGATTGGCACAGTTGGTTTCGGCCAGCCCGCTGGAAGCCGCCATCCACGACGCCTACGGCCGCGCTCTGAAAGAGAACTCCTACAACCTGCTCGGTCCCGATTTTGCCAACCGCGATATCGGCGCCTACCTGGGCAAGGAATTCGGCAGTGAGTTTTTGGATCAATATACGTTGCGTACGCCCAAGACTTCGATGCCCATCTATCATCTAATCGGTGCCTTGGATCCCTTGACCGAATCCGACATCGCTAACCGCATCAATGACGGCTATCCCGAGACCTTGCCCGAGTGGATCAACGCCGACGGATTGACCCACATGAAGATCAAGCTCAACGGCGACGACTTGCAGTGGGACGTCAACCGTGTCGTTTCCATCGAACGCATCGCCGCCGAGACGCAAGCCGCCCGCGGTTGCGACCAGTGGTGCTACTCGGCCGATTTCAACGAGAAGTGCGCAAACGTTCAATACATTCTGGATTTCCTGGCAAAGGTCAAAGAACAAGCCCCGGCGGCCTTCGACCGGCTGCAATATATCGAGCAACCCACCAGCCGTGACCTCAAGGCCAATCCGGAAAACTGCATGCACGAGGCGGCCAAGATCAAACCGGTAGTGATCGACGAGGCGCTGGTGGATTTCGAGAGCCTGCTCTTGAGCCGCGAGCAAGGCTACTCGGGCGTGGCCTTGAAGGCCTGCAAAGGCCATAGCGAGGCCTTGCTGATGGGGGCCGCCGCGCAAAAGTTTAACATGTTCCTTTGCGTGCAGGATCTAACCTGCCCGGGCTATTCGTTCTTGCATTCTGCTTCGCTCTCGGCCCGCATCCCCACGGTTGCCGCTATCGAGGGCAATGCCCGACAGTACATGCCGGCCGCCAACAAGGGTTGGGACGAACGTTTCCCGGGCATGTTCAACATAACCGACGGCATGCTGGACACATCATTACTCAACGGCCCCGGGCTGGGTTTTTAGTCTGTAGGGTGCGTCCGCGACGCACCAGAATATATCGATTAATGAAATTCAGACTTCAGACTCCAGACTACTGACTACTGATCTGAAATCTGAAATCTGAAGTCTGAAGTCTGCTGCAACGCGCACCATCCCGGAATAAAGGCATTTCCAATGTCAGCCCACCAACCGCATCCCGCCGCGCTCGATGAAGAGACACTCCTGGCGTCTTGCACGTCGAGTCGAACGCGCCGCAGTGGTCCCGGCGGACAGCATCGCAATAAGGTCGAGACCGCAGTTGTGTTCGTGCACGAACCTAGCGGCATTCGGGCAGAGGCCAACGAGCGTCGCAGCCAGGCCGCCAATCGTGCCGTGGCACTTTTTCGCCTGCGAGTGAATCTTGCGTTGCAAGTACGCGTCTGCCGGCCGGCCGAAGCGATTCCCAGTGAAATGTGGCGAGAACGTTGCACATCCGCCGGACGAATAAACGTTGCGGCCGAACACCAGGACTTCCCCGCAATGCTGGCCGAGGCTCTGGACG
>JAFGTN010000370.1 GCA_016934075.1 Pirellulales bacterium | reverse complement strand
CGGCTCAGACGTTGCCCTGAGCGAAAGCACGGAAATCGCCAACTTGGTTGTCGGTGCATCTTATTACGACAGCGAAACCGGCACGGCCTACGCACATCAATTGGCAATGCCCGACCTGTATCAAAACGACCCGATACCGGGCGATGCCAACCTCGACAAGATAGTCAATGATCTCGACGCCACAATTCTGGCCGCCAATTGGCAGAAAGCCACCGGCGCACTCTGGGGAGATGGCGACTTCGACGAAGACGGCGACGTGGACGATGTCGACGCCACCATACTTGCCGTGAACTGGCTGAGAACCGCCGATGCTTCAGCGACATCGATCCCCGAACCTCATGCGTTGCTTATCCTCGCAATCGGCACTTTGTGCTTGAGTCTTTCACGTGTCCGCCGTTTCTAACCAGTTGCCACGCGCACCTCAAGCCCCCCCACTTGCACTATTTTTTCCATCCCAGATGCACTTCTTGTCCAAGTGGTTGATTCTGTGTCGCTCGACCACTAGAACATAGAGTCATCCAGCCATGCACAAAGTGGCGATGATAGCAACTTTTTCTGTTTACTAAGTTTTAGAGGTGAGGACGAACGCTAATGAGAAATTTCACACGGTTCACAACGGTTTGCTTTGTGTTGGCATTTTTGTTGGCAATGGCAGCATCGACGACGCTTGCCGAGATCAAGCTTCCGGCAATAGTTGGCGACCATATGGTTTTACAACGGAACCGGCCTGTGCCGCTTTGGGGTTGGGACAAGCCGGGTGATGAGGTCACCGTGGCCATCGCCGGACAGACGGCCAAAGCCAAGGCCAACGACAAGGGCCGCTGGCAGGTAGAACTCGCTCCGATGGAGGCAGGTGGGCCGTTCGAACTGGTTATTAGCAACTCGGCGGGAGACAAGAAAACTATCAAGGATGTTTTGGTGGGCGAAGTCTGGGTTTGCTCGGGCCAGTCGAACATGGCTATGACGGTTGGTAGATGCAACAACGCGAATGAGGAAATAAAAAACGCAAACCATCCCAAACTGCGAATGTTCATGGTACAAAGGGAAGTCGCATTCGCGCCCAAAGATAATTGCACCGGCGATTGGACGGTTTGCAGCCCGGACACTGTCGGCGGCTACACTGCGGCGGGATACTTTTTCGGAAGAGATTTGCTAAAGGATCTGAAGGTACCCATCGGCCTGATCAACACATCCTGGGGTGGAACACCTTCGGAGGCCTGGACCAGCCGCAAGGCGCTGGAATCGAAGCCTTCGCTCAAGCCGCTACTGGACCGCTGGGACAAAATGGCCAAAGCCGGCGGGAAGGCCAAAAACAATCCGCATCGCCCGGCTAATCTCTTCAATGGCATGATCGCACCCATCGTACCATACGGTATTCAAGGCGCTATCTGGTATCAGGGCGAATCAAACGTAAGCCGCGCATACCAGTATCGAACCATCTTCCCCACCATGATCGAAAACTGGCGTCAGATCTGGGGTCAGGGTGAGTTCCCCTTCGGTTTCGTGCAGTTGGCGCCATTCCGATACGGTAAAGCCGATCCGGCCTGTTGTGCCGAGCTTTGGGAAGCCCAATTGCTGACGCTAAAGAATTATCCCAACATCGGCATGGCCGTGATTACCGACATAGGCAACATCAAGGACATCCACCCCAAGAATAAGCAGGACGTCGGAGCCCGCCTGGCACTTTGGGCCAAGGCCAAGGTCTACGGCAAGCGGGATGTGGTCTATTCGGGCCCGATTTACGAATCCATGACCATCGAGGGCAACAAGATCCGCCTGCGATTCGACCACGTCGACGGTGGTCTATCTACTCGCGACGGCAAGGCGCCTTCCCACTTCACTATCGCCGGGGACGACAAGAAGTTCCACCCCGCCGAGGCGAAAATCGATGGCGACACTATCGTCGTACAAAGTCCGGCGGTTGCCAAACCGGTCGCTGCGCGTTTTGCCTGGCGTGATGATGCGGAACCGAACCTGACGAATAAGTCCGGCCTACCGGCCTCGCCTTTCCGTACCGATAAATGGAAGGGATTGACAGTGGGCATGGACTAAGCTCGTTGAAAAAGGGTGACACTGGCTGCTTGTCAGCCAGTGTTTCCCCCAGGATTTCCTCAACTCCATCAGCATTGGCTGACAAGCGGCCATTAATACTCCGACGCATTAACAGCCGAGGGCGGCTAACTTAGTGTGAGCTTCTTGAAACGCGCGATCAAATCGCGAGTGACAGGACCGGGCGAGCCGTCGCCGATCACGCGGCTGTCGACTTTAACCACCGGGATGACCTCGGCCGCGGTCCCCGTGAGGAAGCATTCGTCGGCAATGTATACGTCGTGCTTGGTGAGCGGGACTTCCTTGACTTCGATTCCGGCCCCATCTCTGGCCAGTTCGATGACCGCGTCGCGAGTGACGCCTTCGAGTATGCCGGCTTCGTTGGGCGGTGTGAGAATCTTACCGTTGCGTACGAGGAAGATGTTGTCACCCGTGCATTCGGCTACCTCGCCCTTATGGTTGAGCATCAAGGCCTCGATGCAGCCGGCCTGCAGGCCCTCGATTTTTGCCAGGATGTTGTTGAGGTAGTTCAACGACTTAACCCGCGGACTTAAAGCGGCCGGATGGTTCCTGGTCGTGCTGACTGTCACGATCTCCAGGCCTTTCTCGTAAAGCTCGTCCGGGTAGAGTGAGATACGATCAGCGATGATGATCACCTGCGGATCGCTGCACTTGTTGGGATCCAGCCCCAGCGTGCCCGCGCCGCGAGTAACCACTACGCGAATATATCCGTCCTCGATGCCGTTGATTTTCAGGGTATCGTTGATGGCCTTGACCATTTCCTCCTTGCTGATGGGAATTTCAAGCCAGATGGCCTTGGCCGAATACCACAAACGATCGACGTGCTCCCGCATTTTGAAGACCTTGCCGCCATAGCTGCGGATGCCCTCGAAAACACCGTCGCCATAGAGCAAACCATGATCGTAGACGCTGACCTTGGCGTCCTGCTTGTCGTAAAGCTTCCCGCTAATATAAATCTTCAGCGACATATTATTGTTTCTAATTATGTGGAAGGTTTTTATCCTGTTGGGTAGCCCCGATAGCTTGTCTATCGGGGTGCCGTAGGCACAAGAGGGATAGTCCGACTCTCGCCTTGCCTCTCGCGGCTTCGCCGCCCTGATAGGCGAGCTATCAGGGCTACCCGTTACTTTTTGACAAATCCTACGAATAGGCGGTTCGCGCCCAAGGGGTTCATGCCGGGATCCGCTTCTTGGTGGTGCGCGTCTCGGGGGCTCTCGCTTCGGCCAGCCGCCCGTCGACAAGGCGGACCACCCGATCGGCGATCGCACCGATGCCCGTATCGTGTGTTACCATGACTATAGTCAGGTTTTGCTCACTGTTCAAGCGGCACAGCAGTTCGAGGATCTCCTGGCCCGTTTGATGGTCCAAATTACCGGTGGGCTCGTCGGCCAGCAACAGATCTGGCCCCGCGACCAGGGCACGGGCAATTGCGGCTCGTTGCATTTCGCCCCCGGAAAGCTCGGACGGGCGATGTTTGAGTCGGTGCCCCAACCCTACAATTTCGAGCAATTCGGTGGCCGCATCCCGATATTTATGTCGTCTAGTCATGTATCCCCAAGTACTATAGCGTATCATCAGCGGGGCCAACACGTTTTCGAACGTGTTCAGCTCTGGCAGCAGGTGATACGATTGGAAGATCATGCCAAAATGACGATTGCGGAGTTTGTCGCGACGCGAACTCGAGAGATTATCGATCCGCCGTCCTTCGAAGTGCACCTCTCCCGCTGTGGGTGCATCGAGCGTGCCCAGCAGGTGCAATAAGGTGCTCTTGCCCGAGCCGCTCTGGCCGATGATGGCCAATAACTCTCCCGGCCGCACGCTCAGATCGACTCCCGCGAGCACGGGAATCGTTACCTTGCCCTTATGGAAGCTTTTCTTCAAACCGACGGTTTCGAGCAACATGTTACCCAGTCCTTTATTCATATCGCAGTGCCTCCACGGGGTGCAGCATAGCCGCGCGCAGAGCCGGCAACACGCTGGCCAGCACGGCTATTGCCAGCGCTCCGAATACAACCCAAACGATCATTAGCGGATCGACGATGGCTGGTATTTTTTCGAAATAGTAGATCGAGGGATCAAAAACCGGCTGTCCGGTGACCCAACTCACAAAGTCGGCGATGCGGTTGAGGTTGTCGACAAACACCAGCCCCAAGGCCATGCCTACTCCCGAGCCCACCGCGCCGAGCATCAATCCATAGCCCAGGAATATGCCCATAATGCCCCGACGCGAGGCACCCAGAGATTTAAGAATTCCAATGTCGCGTGTTTTTTCGACCACGATCATCAAAAACGTTGCCAGGATACCGAAACCGGCCACGGCGATGATCATGAATAAGAGGATATTAAGAATCACGATCTCCATCTGCACGGCGGCCAACAACGGGCCCTGCTTGTCCTGCCAGGTGACCACGTTGTAGAGCTGGTGGGGGAAAATTTTCTTGAGCTTTTCACGGACTTCGTTGCCGTCGGCACCCGGCTTGAGCTTGATCTGGATGGAGTTTACCCAGCCGATGCCCGTGCTTTCATTATACATGCCGCGCAGCTTTTGCAGCTTGCGGATGGGCACGAAAACAAAGTGCGCGTCGTACTCGCTCATTTTGCTTTCATAAAAATCTACGATGGTAAAATCGCAACTGCTGGCCGTGGGCGGACGTCCGTTTGTGGGCACGGTAATTTTCACATCGTCACCCGGTAAAACCAGGAACTTGTCGGTGCCCGTATCATCGCGGATACTGCCCAAGGCGAATCCCAGCACCAGGCCCGGATGCTGTTCCTTGGCCGGATCAAAAACGGGGCCTTGCGGCGCGGCGGCCGCAAATGGATCGATTGGGCCGCTGATGGTCGAGGCAGTGGTCTTTTCGGCGGAAGATAACAGCGGAGGCGGCTGGATGGGCAACTGGCCGGACGATTGTGTGACGGATGCCTGTGTTCCCGCTGCCTGTTGCTGGGCGACTTGTTTTTCGACGGGCCAGCGAGTCTGGTACGAACTCGTTTGCATAGTTTGCCATTTGGCCCAGTTGCGGCGATGTTCCCAACCGGCCGTCTCCATTTGCGTTCGTGGTTGAGCCTCCGGTCCGGCCTGATGATCTTGTGTATCGTAACCGCCTTCGCGGAGTTGGAAACTCATGGCTTTGCGATTTTCGGGGTGTTGCAAATACTCCTCGAAATCGCTCACCTGCGACTGCGTCCGCTCGTCGATGCCGATCAGGTTGACCTGGCGTGCAATGTTATGACCACGGAACTCGAAGTTCAGCATTGCCGGGACAATTACCGTGGGCGTCATGCCCTCGATGTAGTCACCCGCAACCTCGGCAATCTGCTGCATGTGGCGATCCGGATCGTAGAAACCGTCCATGCCGCGGCTTTCCACGATCACGTCGGAGAGGATCCCGTGTATGCGGTTTCGCATCTCGGTGGTAAAGCCGGACATCACGCTGTTGACCACGATCATGGTGGCCACCCCCAACGTCACGCTGATGATCGACGCCAAA
Organism: Pirellulales bacterium; assembly: GCA_016934075.1. Taxonomy (GTDB): domain Bacteria; phylum Planctomycetota; class Planctomycetia; order Pirellulales; family Thermoguttaceae; genus JAFGTN01. The sequence continues at coordinate 5,137 of JAFGTN010000370.1, read as the reverse complement.
GCGATATAACGCGTCCGCAAGTACCGGCAACAGAGCAGCAACTTGTACATTTTTTGCCCTTCCGTAGGCTTATGTATCCTTGGTTACCTCAAAACCCACCGGGTAGCCCCGATAGACAAGCTATCGGGGCTACCCTTGAATTTTAACGTTAAACAGTACTATCCCTCCGGTCTCAACAACGGGAACAGAATAATATCTCGAATCGTAGCCGAATCCGTCAATAACATCACCAACCGATCGATGCCGATTCCCAATCCGCCGGCCGGCGGCATGCCGTGACGCAGGGCCAGCACGAAATCGTTGTCCATCTTGGCCATCGAATCTTCTTCGGCCTGACCTTCCAGTTGCTTGGCGAAAAGCTCTTCCTGCAAGTCGGGGTCGTTCAACTCGGTGTAGGCATTGGCGAGTTCCATGCCTTGAATGAACAGTTCGAACCGCTCGGCAATGGCCGGATTGTCCTTCTTGCGTTTGGTCAAGGGGCAAATGCTGGCCGGGTAATCGCAAACGAAAACCGGACCCACCAGTGCGTCTTCGACTTTTTCCTCAAACACTTCGTTTTTGACCACATCGATGTGCTTGCCGGCAGTGTTGAAGCCTATCTTCTCGGCCAAGGCTCGGATGCCCGCCTCGTCATCAGGTGAAACGCCGGCGTATTCCTCGAAAAGCTCGTCATAGGTCTTCCGCGCAAACGGCGGCGTGAAGTCGATTACCGTGTCGTTCCAGGGCAACTTCAACGGCTGTCCAGTGGCTTCGATGGCGTCGACGATGATCTTTTCGGTCAGGTCCATCATCGAGCGATAGTCACCGTAAGCCTGGTAGACTTCGAGCATGGTAAACTCGGGGTTGTGCCGCGGGCTGATGCCCTCGTTGCGATATACACGCCCCAGTTCATAAACCCGCTCGATGCCACCAACCAACAGCCGTTTGAGGTGCAATTCCAGGGCGATGCGTAAATTCAAATCGATGTCCAGTGCGTTGTGGTGCGTGGCAAACGGCTTGGCCGCGGCTCCGCCGGCAACCGTGTGCAACGTGGGTCCTTCGACCTCCACAAAACACTCCTCGGCCAAACTATTGCGGACCGATTGCACAATTTTCGAACGTCGTAAAGCCCTCTCCAATGAACCTTCGGTATGGATCAGATCGAGATAGCGCATTCGCTGGCGCAACTCGGGATCGTGCAAACCTTTGTGCTTGTCGGGCGGGGTTTCGATGGACTTGCAGAGAAAATGCAACTGTTCGACAAATATGGTCAACTCGCCCGTCTGGGTGCGGCGTAATTCTCCGTCAACGCCCACAATGTCGGCCAGATCGAGGCACTGGGCCAATTCCCAGTTCTCCTCGCCCACTTGGATCTTGCCTATGAACAACTGGATTGTGCCGGTCCAGTCGCGAATATCCATGAAGATAAGCTTGCCCTTCTTGCGTCGCAAAACGATGCGTCCGGCCGCGCGGACCTTGGGTCCGGTTTGCTGAGGCGCTTTTCCCGTCTCGCAGTCGCCGACCGGCCCGACAACGATCTCGCCTTCACGCGATCGGATTTCGCCGATGGGCAAATGGTTGTCGAACCTCCCCCCCCATGGGTCATGGCCTAATTCTTCTATTTTTTTTAGTTTCTCTCGGCGATCCGCCTCGAGTTTGGCCGCACCGCGTGCCTTTTTCTCGGCAATTTTTTTCTGCTTTTCAGTGAGGCCTGCTTTTTCTGGGCCGTTTTCCTTCGTCATTGTAGCGTTTTCCGGAGAAGATATATAATCTTAAAAGTGAAGATGCGGGCATATTGTCGTGTGTACTGAATCGCGACATTGTAGAGGAACCGGGGTGGGGGTCAATGTCAGATAGGACAGAGGCTGGAGTGTATCCCCCTCTACAGAATTGCGGTATCCGGATCGTCAGAATTCGGGCGCTGCCGAAATTTCACGGCAAACAATCCGACTTTTTGCGTGCTGCAGCTACGAATCGAGGTCTACTCCTATCGGCTACTATTGCCGATCTGCCAGGGTGAAGCAGAAGGTCGATCCATGTCCGATGCCGTCTGATTCTACCCAGATGCGGCCTCCGTGCACCTCGACAATCCGTTTCACCACCGCCAGCCCAATGCCCGAACCTTCCGCTTTCTGGTCGAGTTGTTCGAACAGGCCAAATACTTTTTCCGCATAGCTAGGATCGATCCCGATTCCGTTGTCGCGTACGAAGCAAACCGTTTCGCCGTCGTCTTGCCGCGAGCCGATTTCAATGCGAGGCTCGGATTGATCGCCCATATACTTCACGGCGTTATCGATCAGATTTTGCATGACTTCCAGCAGGCGAACGCGGTCGCAGTAAATCGTGGGTAACTCCGGCAGTATTTTAACTTGCACGCCTCGCCGTTCGATTTGTCCATGTGCGAGTTCCAGGGCCTTATGAACAAGTTCCTCCAGTGGCACTTCTACCGGTGGATTGACCAACCTGCCGATCCGCGACAGATCCAACAGTTCCTTGAGTAATCGTCCCATCTTATCGGCCGCGGAAGAAATGCGGCTAAGGTCATGTTCAATCGTTTCTGAACACCCCTTCCCCAAATCATCTCGTAACATGCCAATAAATCCGTTTATTGTAATCAACGGGCTCTTCAGGTCATGGGAAACCGTATAGGTGAACCGTTCCAGTTCGGCATTTTGGACCTCCAACTTTGTAATCAGGTTTTCTCGTTCCCTTTCGATTTGTTTGCGATCGGAAATATCGACTCCCATGCCGACAAGGTGCGGGATGCCGTCGAAATCGCAACGTTTTCCCGAGAAGACGAAGGGGATTTTGCGACCATCCTTGGTGACAAACTCAGCTTCGGCCATGGCGGATCCCTCGCGGTAAACCTGCTGCATACGCTCTGCTATCAACGTCCGGTCGTCACCTTCGAAAAAATCAGTACCTTTGAGCTTGCTTAGTTCCTCGGGCGAATATCCGCTGATTGTCGAAAACTCTTGGTTCCAGATTACCAACTGCTCGCCGGCAAGCGCATAAAAGAGGCCGGGCAAACTGTCGATGACCTGCCTGGTAAAATCTCTCTCGCGTAGCAGCTCTTTTTCGGCCTTCCTGCGATCACGAATGTCCCTGGCAACTCCCTGCAAACTGATCGGATTACCATCTTCGTCTAGAATAACCTTGCCCGATATCTCCAGGGGAACCACGCTACCGTCTTTTGCCACCATGTCCGCTTCAAAAGTAACACCAGAAGTGTCCGGCACGGCTTGCAACATCCTTGCGGCAGCATCCTTCATGATCTCCAAATTTTCGGGATCTGAATGGTCGGACAGGTTGCTGCCAATCCATTCTTCGGGTTTGAACCCCATCATCCGTTCGACTGCCTGATTGATGTAAGTGAAATTCAGATCGAGATCCAAGATCCAAATACTGTCGATGCTGTTGTCGGCCAGAAGCCTGTATTCTTTCTCACTCTTCTGTAAATCCAATGTGCGACCATTGAGAATGAATGCGTAGAAGACGAAAACCCACCACATCGGTATAAGTGCCCCTATGACATCTTCATAGGGATCCAGCTCTCGTGTGATTCCGGACCATTCCATCACAAGCAGGAAAACATACAAGCTATTAAAAACGAGAAGACTCGCGATGAACAACTTGACTTCGCGACCAGGGATGCGCCGCCAGCCGGACAAAAGAATGATTAGAGCCGCCAGAGATCCCAGCAACGCAATCAAATCGAAGATCAGTGGTAGAAACATCACTCGGACCCCACTTTACGCCCAAACGACAGCTTCCAACACCAGACAGCCAAAAGCAACGAACCGCACGCATAACACAGGTGCTCCAGGATATTCAATGTGGTCTCCAGAATAAAGCCTTCGACTATCGTGACGGCCCAAGCAGTAAGAAGGATGTAGAACGCCAATCGCAAAACAAGCCAATGGGGAATGCGTTTCAACTCCTCCGCATACGCCAAAGAAAAACTGAAGACCGCAACGCCAATCACAAGCATCACGATTTCATTCCAATGGATCATGATCTCACGCTCCTTCTCATGGCTAATGAGTAAACACATCTGGAGTATAAGCCATCCAGGCAACTACTGCACCAGCACCCCCTTTCCTCCTATATACCCCACTCACTAGTGTGCCCTACAAAAGTTGTGCACTTACCAGAAAAATCCACCCAATCTGCCCTCCAATTACCATTAACGGGAAGAATGCGGTGGATTTTTCGAATGGGCAGAAAAAAATGCTTGTGCTGAGCTTGCGAGTTAGGTTATTTTAGAAGTTAGATAGACTGAATGGGCAAGATATCCGGGAAACGCCGTGAATGGGTCAGGGCAATGACACCCGGATTAGTTGACGCATTTTAAGAGGAGGCATCTCATGAAAAAGCTATCTATTTTGCGCACACGTTTGTCCATATGCATTATGGCATTACTTGCTGTTACTGCAGGCTTCTCATCGGCTTGGGCTGGACCGGTAAATCTTAATTCAAAAGACTACGGCGTTCTGTCGGGCTTGGTGTATTCCGACGACAACAATACCGGGATTCGCGAAAGCGGTGAATTCGGTATTCCCAGTGTACTCATTATCCTCGATGGACTCCTGGATCCTATCGAGATAGACGATCCTATTTTGGATTACTGGGAACAATTAGGTCTGGATATCGGTGAGGAAGATACCTTCCGGACGTTTACCTGGACCGATGCATATGGACGCTATCGCTTCGATAACATCCCGGTCGGCACATACGCTCTTACGGAAATCACTCCTTACGAATTTGTCGAAGGCAAGGCTAACGCGGTGGGCAGTTTGGGCGGAGAGGTAGTTACAAACAACCAGTTTGCAGATATTGCGGTCGCGCCTGGAGATATTGGAGTCGACTACAACTTCGGCGAATGGGGGCTGAAGATCGGATATATATCTAAACGTGCCCTTATTGTGCCGGAACCCTCGATCGCGACGCTCTTTCTCGGCATGGTTGCCATAGGCGCCTGCCTGCGACGCAGACGATAGAAGTTCGCACAATTCATTTACATACTACAAAACCGCCCTGTTTTGGTATCAATCGCCAAAACAGGGCGGTTTAAATTTATAAATACCATGGAGTTATGGCTCTGCAAGTGCCGCTGCTACGTAGACGCTGCTAATCTAAGTACGGGTTCCTCTTCTCT
>JAFGTN010000369.1 GCA_016934075.1 Pirellulales bacterium | reverse complement strand
GTTGGGCATGGCGCAGGTGAGGCCGTACTTTTTCAACGTGGGCCAGTCCTTGGGGCCCACCAGTTCGATAGACTTGATGCCCATGCCAACCGCCGCCCGGCAAAGTTTTTCCAGCGAGATGCCACGGTAGCACTGGCGGCAGACGGAATGGTTGATGTTACCCTTGAGCTTGGCGGGCGCGTCCTTGTCGGCGGCTTTTGCTTTGCCACCGAGCGAGAGCGCGGCAGCGGTAGTAGCGGCCGTGCCCGCAGCCATGCTTTGCAACGCCGAGCGGCGCGAGATTTGGTTTGCCATGGTGAGATGTCCTTGTATGTGAGGAAAATGGGGATTGATCGTTTCGTCTGCCCGATGGCTTTATCCATCATAAACGAAGATTCCGCGATATGCTACTTATGCAAACCGGCCCCAAGCTCCCACAGATTCACAACAGAACATAGTAAGTATTTTCACGCAAAGTACTTACGCACCGGAACCCATTCTCAGACGTTCATATTCATCCATGAATATTCTCTCCACATTCACACCCGCTCGCTTAAGAAAATCGGCGAGAAAATCCAGATAGCCGGTCGAACCATGGCTGTGCGAACTGTGTACTTCAATCGACCCGAGGATTGTTCGCAATACGCCTATCAACGAATCCCGGCCGATTGCTTCGTGATCTTCGAAGTATGCCTGCCAGTGTCCCTGGATGTTCATCATCATGAAATCATCTACGTCGAAAACATACTGCTCCTCACCGGATAAGCTTGGCAATTCGGGAAGCGCCCCCTTGCGAAGCCGGGCAATCATCTCGGCCAAAATATCCCACACATTCTCATCGGTCAAATTCTTATCCGTGATCGCATGGGTTTCATAAATGGCCGTTTCGGTAACCAGCATAATGGGAACATATTTATCCTTCTTGTACTTATTCCCATAATAAGCCAGCGGAGGAGCTTTGGCCGCCTTGCGATCCTGACGATCCTTGCGACGTTTTTTCTCCATCTTACGACGCTTCTGTTTTGTAACTTTTCTCATCAACTCAATCTCCATATCAAGTTAAACGAAGCGTGGAACAAGCCACCGCACGGGCACATTATAACCGCTACGTTGCAAACGCCAAATCCGAATTTCTCCGTTCTATTGAGGGGGAGTATGCGACTATAGAACATGCCATTATGGGGCCGCACCATGACATGGGCACAATGCCCGTGAACAGAAACACCGCACGGGCAAGATGCCCGTGCCAAAATTCGGCTATTTGCCTTTGTCGCCCACGCAATACAGTTTGCGAGTGGTGCGGATGAAAAGTTGGCCGTCCGAGGCGACTACAGACGAGCGCACAACCTCGCCGGCTGCAGGCTCATCCATGGATATCTCTTGCATCACCTTTCCGTCGGCGGCATTTATCACTGAAACCAGACCGTCGAAATTCACGATATAGATCTTTCCATCACCCGCCAGCGGCGAAGCCTCGTATTTCTTTCTCCCCGGAGTTTGAACTGTCCATTTGACCTTGCCCGTACGGGGTTCGACTCGTGAAAGGCTCTTGCGCACGTCGCTGAGCACGAAGAAATCGCCGTCGTAGAATGCCGGCGAGGGGACATCCGAAGAAACTTCGCGGGTTTCGCGGCTGACCCAAGCCAGGGCATCGTCGGTGAGTTGCCCCTTTCCGCCCAACTTCACGGCGTAGAGCGGATCGCGTTTGGGAGCACAAGCCACAACTATGCCGTCACCAGCGATGGGCGAAGGAACAAGTCGCCAATGTGGTATTCGCGTCGGATTCCACGTTCCCCAGCGCCACAGTTCCTCGCCCGAGGCCGGATCATGTCCGCTAACCGCGTCACCACCGACTATGAGCAACTGATAAGCGCCGTTATGACTATAGGGCATGGGCGTGCTGTAAGCCTCATGCGATTCGGCCTCAGCTTTGCTCGGGCGGATATGTTGCCAAAGCGTCTTGCCCGTCCGCTGATCCATGGCCAGCAGATACGACTTGTTTTCGCGATCCTTAAAACCACGCCCATCCACCGGCACATCCCGCTGCAGAACTTGTAAATAGAGGCGACCATCAAACAGCAAGGGCGAGCTGCTGAATGTCCACTGAAAGACGAACTGCCCGAAGTCTTTCTGAATGTTGCGAGCCCAGATCCGTTTTCCCTTGAGATCGTAGCAAAATAAATCGCCGTTACCGAAAAAGAAAAACACACGCTCGCCGTCGGCCACGGGCGAAGGCGAGGCATAATTGCTGCGGCGTCCGATTTTAATGCCTTTGGCCGTATCGTGCTTCCAAAGCAGCTTGCCGTCGGCGCGATCGAAACACATGACTTGCAGCATATCAGAGTCTTTGTCGGCACCTGTCAGGAAGACCTTGCCACCGCACACTATCGGCGTGGAAGCCGCGCAAGACACGTCGGCGCTCCAGGCGATGTTATCCGTCCGAGTCCACCGTTGGGGCAGGTTTTTCTCGTCAGTCGAGCCGTTAAAATTCGGGCCACGCCACTGCGGCCAGTCTCCGGCGGAAGTCAAAGTAGGAATTGTCAAGAAAATAATAACCGCGCATAAACCGAGTCTACTCACAGATGTCTCCCTATCGTGGTCGGCGTGGTGGTCGTTGGATACCTAGTTTCTTCATGCGGTAGCGCAATGTGCTGGGCTTAAGTCCCAGGCGCTCGGCCGTATTGCCCATCCCCTTGATTCTCCAGTCGCATTCCTCGAGTACGTCCATAATGTGTGCCCGGTCGATATCTTCTAAATTGGCGGATGAACCTTCCAAGCGGACTTTTTTAGCGGGCTTGGCAAACAAGCCTTCCAGCACCAGGCTGGGACCGGGCGATAGTATTATTGCACGTTCCACCACGTTTTCCAACTCGCGAACATTACCCGGCCATTCATACTCCATCATTGCTTCCATAACTCGCGAGGGGATCTTGGTGATATTCTTTCCTAATCCGCGTTGTTTCTTTTCGATAAAGTGCCAAACGAGTAAGGGAATATCGTCTCGGCGCAAACTAAGAGGAGGAATTTCGACGGGGAACACGGCCAGCCGATAATACAGATCGGGGCGGAAACTGCCTTCGCGCATGGCTTCCTGAACGTCCCGATTCGTAGCCGCAATCACGCGCACGTCGACTTTGATCGTCTCCTCGCCTCCCACTCGCTCGAATTCGCCCTCCTGCAGAACCCTGAGCAACTTCGATTGCAGGTTCGGATCAAGTTCTCCTATTTCGTCGAGGAAAAGCGTGCCCCCGTCCGCCATTTGAAAACGTCCTACCTTGTCGGCCAAAGCGCCCGTGAACGCTCCCTTAACGTGGCCGAACAACTCGCTCTCGATCAAACTGCTGGGCAACGCCGCGCAGTTCACTTTCACCAGCGGGCGTTCGTTCCGCGAACTCCGTTTATGAATCGCGCGGGCAAACAGTTCCTTGCCCGTGCCCGTCTCGCCCAACAGAAGCACGTTGGCATCGGTGTCGGCCACATGCTCGACCTTGCCCAGAGCGAGCCGCAGTATCTCGCTTCGACCGACGATTTCCTCGTGTCCCCCGTTGCCGCTGATCTCCTCGCGAAGGTAAACGTTTTCTTCCTGTAAACGATCCTTGAGTTTCCCGATTTCCAAAAGCGCCTTCTGCAAATTCTGTTCCGCCCGTTTCTGCTCGGTAACGTCTTCGATGCACACCAAAACCTGCCGGCCGTCGGGCAAATCATTGAGTGCCGTGGAAATCAGCACATACTTGTCACTGCTATCTTCCTCGCTTTCAAGTTCTAGTCTGACTTGCACTTGACGCTGCCCTTGGCCCGTCTCGTAAGTCTCGACTACCGTGTCGCGTACGGAACAACTACCGCAAGAAGGACCATGGCCACAACCGCCGGAAGCGCTCAAAGCGCTGATACAACGAACGGCGTTACCAAAACGAATACCCTTGAGCTCCTCGGCCGAGGCGGCAAACGTGGCTTCGGCAGCCTTGTTCATTTCACGAATTTGCCTGTCACCGTCCAGCAATAACATTGCCACCGGCGCGTTTTGAAAGAACGCATAAAATGTCGCCAGACGCTCCTTGGTCACCTGCTCGATCTGTGTGCAATCCGCCGCGCTATTCAAGTCCATCAAGACCTCCCTACCCGTACATTAAGGGAATCGCTCGTGACATCCCGGCAATCGAATCAATACGCCGGGTGTCGAGCAACCAATTGTACCGTAAAGAGTCAACGGGGACAACAATTCGCCCCGGGCAATATTTTGCCCCTCAACCTGGCTACTAAGGACCAATAGACGGCCGCTACCTTGCCATAAAGCCCTTTGCAAAAGACACTTATACCGATACCGTCGCACAGTTCATTTTGTAATACCACATATCACACCAGAGATCTTCCGATGTGAATCATGATGGTTTCTGCCGCACATATAACGGTAAAACGAATCATAACGGTTGAGCGACCGCTAATTCCTTATTTCTTCACCATGCGATCGAGTTCCTCAAGCTTGAATCTCACACTCATAATATACGGCTTCTCGCCTTTGATCCAATGGCCGTAGGTCGTGGTGACAAACGTACCGTCGGGCAGACATTCCACGCCCGGATAGGCGCAATCGCCCCCCTTGTGATTTTCCATCAAACGAACGCGATATTGTCCTTCGCGGCCATGGACTATGTCATCGTAAGTGCCCACCCAGCCGACCCAATCGCCTCTCGTCGGGCTTTTGAGCG
>JAFGTN010000368.1 GCA_016934075.1 Pirellulales bacterium | reverse complement strand
GTTTTGGAGTTGCCGCGCTCGGTTGGCTACCACGTACACGTGCCGGGCCACGACCAGTTGCCGCCGGGGCCGTTGGCAACGTTGCGGCTGGACGAACACCTTTTGCGGCTGGGATTGGCCACGGCCGAGGAGCTTACCGAACAACCCCGCGATGAAAACGACCGCCACAGCCTTCGCTTCGGCGAGGAACGGGTGTTCGTACTCTCGCTGGCCGAGAAGTTGCGCCGCTTGTTCAACTATGACTTTCCCGGCGTGCACGACGTGCGTACCGGCTCAGTTTGGGCGGCCGGCGAGTTACTGGAGTTCGGGGGTGATTTTAACAATTACATCACCAGTAAACGACTGCAGAAGCAAGAGGGTGTCATCTTCCGGCATCTGCTGAGATTGATCCTCTTAATTGCCGAATTCGCTCAATTCATCCCCCCCGATATATTGGAGGAAGAATGGCGAGATGATTTAAACGAAATTTCCGCCAAACTGACCGAATCGTGCCGGAAAGTGGATCCCAGTAGCACGGAAAAAGCACTCGAACAGGCAGTACATACCGAACAGCAAGCAGAAGACAGCGTTCCCCTCGAGGGCGATTAAATCGCATAGAACTTCATATCGAGCCGAAACGGACTCGTAGGTCGTAGGCCTGGTTATAACCCGGCGATTGCCTCGGCTATTGTCCACTCCGCCGGTTTATAACCATGCCTACACACCAATTCCATAAATCACGAAGATTTCTTGACACCCGGGCGAAAAGCTGTATAATCAAGACAAAGGTATACCTTAGTATAAGGCAAACGGCGAGGGGGATTGTCCCCATCTTATGCCGGAAGCTGTCATCTGCATTAACATCCCTGGTTCCAGTATGCAAAAACGAGATACGGAGAACTTGGTCGTGAACAAGTTGCATATCGACAGGCGTGGATTCACACTTGTCGAACTTCTGGTTGTGATTGCCATTATTGGAATTCTCATCGCCTTGCTGCTTCCGGCGGTTCAGGCGGCACGCGAAGCCGCGCGGCGAATGCAATGCACAAACAACCTGAAACAATGCGCCCTGGCAATGTGCATGTATGAGAGTACGCATAAGGCATTCCCCACCGGCTTGATCGCTAGTGTTCCAGGATCAACCACCTGGCCGGGCCACACTGCCCAAGCATTACTCCTGGGGTATATCGAAGAAACAGCCGTTGCCGATCAATACATTTTTGAGAACCGAGCCTTGAACGCTCCAAACAGGGCGCTACTGCAAAAATCCATAGCCACATACAATTGCCCCAGCGATCCCAATACTGGATCGCAAGACACAAGCGTCAACTACGGGCATTCAAACGTCGTGGTCTGCATGGCCTCGACTTACATGCACGACAACCAAGGAGGAACTCCGGCCTATACCAGCGACGCCGCCTTCCAATGGGACGTACCCAAGACAATCCGCGATATGAGCGACGGTACCAGCAAAACGGTTATCGCCAGTGAAGTACTCTCGGGAGAAAGCAGTACGGGCGGCGCGTCGGCATGGGACACACGCGGCATGTGGGGCATCCATTACCTGGGCGCCTTCGGCTACACCCACTTGTACACGCCCAACACCAGCGTGGGTGACGCTCCCTCGGCGTTGAATTACAATCGCTGCATTCCCACACCGCAGATGCCCTGCTCGGGTTCGAGTGCCACCGGTTGGGACCTCACATATTCGTCGGCCAGGAGCTATCATCCGGGTGGCGTGAATGTCGCCTTCGCCGACGGACATGTTGAGTTTATCGCGGACGTCGTCGATTTGGATGTTTGGCGGATGCTGGCGTCGATCGCCGACGGTACACCGCTGCCCGAGGGTTATGGCGGGCAGTAGGTGTAACAATGAACAAAATACTTTCATACAATACGTTCCTTTTGACTTTGGCGATTTGCCTGACAGTCACTTTCTACGGTTGCGGCGGCGACGGGCGAGAGGCAATCGAAGGCAAGGTAACCTTCGACGGGCAACCGCTCGCGGATGGGCAAATCTCCTTCCTGCCGATGCCGGGCACCAAAGGGCCGACCGCGGGAGCGGCCATTAAGAACGGCGAATTCCAGATCGCCTCCGAAGGTGGCACATTTGCGGGCAAGTTTCGCGTAGAGATAACCGCCACGCGCCCGTCGAACCGCAAGGTAATGGATCCCGAGTCGGGTACGATGATAAACGTGCCGCAGCAATTCATTCCGGCCATATATAATCAACAAACCCAATTGACGGCCGAAGTCATATCGGGAGAGAAAAACAGCTTCACCTTTGAATTGAAATCCAGGTGAACGCCGATGTTATGCGTGTTTGCAAGCGAAAAATTCAAATCGGCAAGCAGATCGGTCGGCGATAGCTATCGGGTATTTGCCTACGTGAAGATCTTGACTGCGTTTGCCGTATTTTCGCTTGCCGCCGTGACACGCGCCGGCGATTCAAAGGTTACGACGATCGAACAAATTGTACCGCGGATCAAACAAGTTTCGTTCAAAAGCAACATACTGGACGCGGAAAAACGTTTTTGCGTAGTACTACCTGACGGATATTCAACGGATAGTAACGATTGGCCCTGGCTAGTGCTATTACACGGCCGCGGGCGACACGAACGGTCGCTTGTCGACGAACTGCGGGCAAGAGCAGCCCTGTTGGCTGCGCCGTTTGTGATCGTGCTGCCCGACGGTGATGACGGTTGGTATATCGATTCGCCGGCCGGTCGCTACCAGGAATATTTGGCCGAGGTGCTCGACTTGGCGGCATCGAAGTTCGGACTCAGCGACAAACCGTCGCGACGGGCCATCACCGGCTGGTCGATGGGCGGATACGGATGCACGCGGTTCGTGCAGACGCATGCCGGTGCCGACGACAACTGGAAATTCGCCCTGGTGGCCCCGATTATCGGGTTGCTGGACTACCCCAGCGATCCGCGAAGTTTCCCTGCCGGACAAAGCTACCCAGTGCGGACAACGACGTTTGGCGATGATCCCGGTGATTGGCCCAAATTCAATCCGATCAATCAGGCTCTGCGGCTGCGCGGCATGTCGATCCTGCTGATAACCGGCGACAATGCATTCGACCGCACCATGAACGAGCGTTTCAGCCGGAGGCTGACGGAATTGGGCATAGAACACGACTTGAAGATACTCGATGGCACGCATTCGTTCGACATGGTACGAGAATCGCTGCCTTTGGTTATCGAGCGGACAGAACGGGTTTTCAGTACGAAAAACAAAGTGCCTCCGGCGGGCACAAGATAATGCTATAATTTAGTGTTAGTCAAGACAATGTAAAAGAAACCTTCGCTTCGCAAAGCTTTCTTTTACATGTGCCCTTGACTCGCAATTTTGCAAAAGTCCAGTTT
>JAFGTN010000005.1 GCA_016934075.1 Pirellulales bacterium | reverse complement strand
GTGAGTCCGCGGTTCGGTGGCGGCCGTCGCGGTCCGGCTTCCGGAGCGGCCTATGCCTCGGCCATCGCAATCGACTTCGATGGGCAACGGCAGTACGTGCAACTCCTGGCGACGACGCTGGTCGGGGTGGCGGCATCGGACGGTAAATTGCTGTGGCGATATGACCGACCTGCCAACGCACAACGGATCAACTGCTCCACGCCGATTTACCAGGACGGTCTGGTGTTCGCCGCCTCGGCCTACGGCACGGGCGGGGGAGCAGTGAAGCTTAGCAATGATGCCGGCAATACCGTGAAAGCCGAGGAAGTCTATTTTACCACGAGAATGCAGAACCATCACGGCGGGATGATCGTCTTCGACGGCTGCCTCTACGGAGCCAACGGCGGCAACTCGGGCGGCTTCCTCTCCTGTCTCGACTTCCAGACCGGGGAGGTCCTGTGGAGAGATCGTAAGGCACCTAAAGGCTCGATAGCCCTGGCGGACGGGCGATTCTACTATCGCACCGAAGACGGCACCATGCTCCTGATCGAGCCGAATAAAGAAAAATATGTCGAGCGTGGTCGCTTCGACCAACCCGACCGCAGCGAGTCGCCGGCGTGGACCCACCCGGTCATTGCCAACGGCAAACTATACGTGCGGGACCAGGATATACTGTTCTGCTACGATTTGAAGGCGAAGTAAAAAGTGCGTTTCACCGGACGGTGGTGCAACTCATGTTTTCGACGCCATCAATCATATGGACTTGATTTCTTCAATGATATTTCATACCGCCCCATAACGCACAAAGGCGACCTCAATGGGTCGCCTTTGGCAAGAATCGAGCGAATTGTATCGGGCTCGGATCTGTTACATTTGCTCCACGTCGTTCATTGAGACCGGCGTACTATTGTATAGCTGCCCCCAATTGGGAGACGAGCTGTACTCGCCTTGCTTTTCAAGTTCACGTTGTGCTTCGATGCAGAGGGTCGCGTAAGGCAGGGCCTGCAGGCGCGCCAGGGGGATGGGCTTGCCGCTGGCCTCGCAGATGCCGTAGGTGCCGTCTTCCATGCGTGCCAGGGCTTCTTCGACTTGTGCCAGTTCGCGGCTTTCAAGTTCGGCGAGTTGCGAATTGATTTCGGTGTGCGCTGCGTCCAAGGCGGCATCGATCTCGTCGCCACCACTTTGTGCTTGCAGTTCCTTCAGAAGGCTTAGGTCGCCCGCAAGCGCTTTTCGCAGGGCGTCGCGTCGTTTAATGAGTGTTTCGCGTAGTTTCAGAATGGCCGCTTTTCGTGACATTGTTCCCACTACCTTGGGGTTATAGTGCGTTTATTGTTTCCTTCTGACCGTACGTTTAGTCAACCAAAAAAAAACCTAGCACGTGAAAAGACGGCCGAAGCCGTCGGGCTTCTGAAATCCGCAAAGTTTAGCATCTTGGCACGCATTTTACACCGATGTTGCCGACAATAACGGTTCGGCGGGGGAGCTGTCTTCGCATTGGCCATATATAGGCATGGGATTTGGCCGACCACCAAGGTGGCGGATCCTGCAAAAACGCCAGACTCGGGTTATACTGGAAGAGGTGGGCCGTATGCTATGACCTTGACTTTTGCAAAATTGCGAGTCAAGGGCACATGTAAAAGAAAGCTTTGCGAAGCGAAGGTTTCTTTTACATTGTCTTGACCCACCCAACAGCCCTTCCAAAGGAACCAACGACAAATGCCCATTTACGAGTACGAACCCGACGGCGACTCTTGTGACTTTTGCAAAGGCCGTTTCGAGGTCTTGCAACAGCTTAGCGAGGAACCGCTCAAGGTCTGTCCCGAGTGTGGCAAGCCTTGCCATAGGGCTTTTTCCCGTTTCGCGCCGATCAAGAGCACGCGGGATATGCTTAGCACGAAGAATCTCGCGGCCAAAGGCTTTACGCAGTATAAAAAGGCGGGCGACGGGCATTACGAAAAGACGGCCGGAGAAGGTCCGAACCTTATCAAGGGCGACTAAATCCAGGGCGACTGGCAGGCGGAGGTCGAGACTATTTCCGACGACAGAAGTTCTCTAGAAAGTGCCGATTGTGATGACAGTCGCGGCGACGAGCATGAAGAGCACGTTTCACCACCGGCCTTGCTCATGCGGATGCTGATCTGGCCTCTATTGGTCGTCTTCGTGTTAACCGCGGTCTGGGTGGTCTTGCGAAGTTTCACCACCGCGCCGCCCGATGTCAATTCGGCCATCCAAGCCATCCATCGAGACGGCAACACCCCCTGGCGCGCGGCCATCCTGCTGGAAGCATTGCGGCAACCGTCCGGGATCGAGATGCGAGCCGATCCGGCCATGGCGCGGAGGGTGAGCGAACTGCTGGAGCATGAACTTGATAACGGATCGGGTGAAGAGTCGGCCACTACGCGGACATATCTGTGCCGCGCGTTGGCCCAGTTCGAAGTCGACGACGGACTACCGGTTCTCTTGCGCGTCGTGAAGAAACAAACCGACGAAGATCAAGCAGACGAGCGGCGCACGGCGATCGAGGCCGTGGCATCCCTCACCCGTCATATCGAATCCCGACGACTGGCGACCGCCAACCGAGACCTGATTCCATCACTGCTGGAAGCCGCCGATTCACCCAACTCGCAAGTCCGCGCGGCTGCCGCTTATGCCCTGGGAGTTTTCTCGGCCGGCGATATGCCCACTCTCGAGTCCGATATCGCATCGGCGCGGGCAAAACTGCGAATTCTGCTTCATGACGTTTTCGCCGACGTTCGCTACAACGCTGCCACCGGCCTGGCCCGCTCGGGCAACGCCGCCTGCGAAGAGGTGTTGCTGGAAATGCTTGACCCACGAGAATCAGCCGCGTCCGATCCGAAAAGCCAAGAGACCATTCTACTCTCCGCCCTTGCCGCAAGCGAACAACTTCTCCAAAAAAATCCGAATCTGGATACACGCCGAATCAAAAAAGCCGTGACTCGCCTGTCCGAAGGTAACTCGGACGTGTCACCCGAAGCGCGGCGTCGCGCGGGCGAACTGATAGAGCGTTGGTCAGAATCAAAGTAATCTGGTAGGGCGAAGCTTCTGCTGAGCCGGGCGCTACTTTCGGCTCCGAAGGAGCTTCATGTGTGGCACGCCCAGAATGGGCGTGAAATGTGGCAACTGGTGCTGACATACCCTTTCACGCCCAGTCTGGGCGTGCCATACGTCGGCCGAATCACCTGCACAATACATGCCCCGAAATGTGGCTGGGAATGCTCAGCAGGGCTTCGCCCTACCGAATTTCTTTTTTAGAACATGCTAGCATTACAAACCATTTGTAACGGTTAGGAAACCTCTGAGGGCGACTGTACGGATTAGAAGAATTTCGTCGGGGGCCCAATAAGGCGGGTGTCGGAAAAAGTGCGAGAAGACTTGAAAAAATCTCAAAAATTTTAACTCTATGTGGCGCTTGATTTAACACCGAATTTCCCGTTTTTTCTTGGTTTTTCGCGTTTGCCAGGACGGATATTATTAGCCACACTGAGTTGGGGACGTATACTATCGTTGAGGCGCGCACTCATAAAAACAGGAGGAGCCGTCGCGCATCGGCAAACAGCCCAAACTCGTACACGTCAAGAAGACAGGCGTTACCATGAAAAACAAAATAAAAAGATTCGCAATCCCAGCGGCCATTTTAACGGCAACCATCGGTTGGTGTTCATTCGCTACGGCTCAAACGGCATGTTGTGTCGACGCGCCCTCGTGCCAGACTTTCCGGCTCGTTTATCACACGAGTTGTGAAGAGCGCCAAGCGACAGCCTATCGTGTTGAATACCAGACGGTCTATGACGAACGTCAGGTTACGCGCTACAAACCTGTCTGGGAAACCCGCGTCCGCGAAAACCGCTACACGGTCGCACGGCCCGTGATCGAGACCAGCGAGCGGGAAGAGCGTTACACGGTCAGCCGCCCGGTTTGGGAAACTCAGACTCGCGATGAAAGTTATATCCAAGTTCGCTACGTGCAAGAGACGGCCGAGCGGGAAGAATGTTATACGGTTTCACGCCCGGTTTGGGAAACACATGAGCGCGAGGAGTGGTACACGGTGCAAAAGCCCGTGCGACAGACATGCTACCGCACCGAAAACTATACAGTGATGCAGCCGGTTACCACATGCCGCACTCAATATGTCGATCAGGGATGCTTCGTCAACCAAACGGTGGCCCTGCCGCCCACGGTCAGCGGAAACCGCCTGCGATGGCAGTCGGGTATGGCCATGACCAACCCGGCCACGGGCTTGCCCACATATCAGCGGCCGGGCCTGTACTGGACGCAAACCATCAATCAGCAGACCGAGGTGCGGCGCGTCTGGATGCCCAACATCGTTGCCCAACAGGTGCCACAGACCACGTACGTACCCAAAGTATGCAGCCGACAGGTCCCGGTCGAAACCATCAGCTACCAAACGGAACGCGTTTGCCGCAAAGTCCCCTATCAGACCTGCCGCATGGTTGCCGAGCAACGCGTCCGCAAAGTGCCCTATACGGTTTGCCGCGAGGTACGCGAACAGATCGTCCGCAAGGTGCCCGTCAAGGTCTGCCGAATAGTCACCGAGCAATGTGTCCGCAAGGTGCCGGTCTCGGTGTGCAAGACGGTTTACGAAGAGCGCGTGGAAAAGGTACCCTACCAGGTTTGCCGCCAGGTCGCCTACCAGGAAACTATCCGCGTTCCACGGTGCGTGGAGAAGCGAATTCCCGTGACGTACACCTATAAGGTTCAAAAAGTTACACCTTGCTGGGTTCCCTTGGACGCTTGCGGCGAGCCGCTGGTGAGCTGTGTGGAAACCTGCACGAGCGACGCGGCCGTGACATCGGCAGCACCTAAACAGCAGCCGACACC
>JAFGTN010000367.1 GCA_016934075.1 Pirellulales bacterium | reverse complement strand
CATCGAGCGGCCGGCCGTCGACGCGCACGGTTCCCTCTACGGGATACGTCGGATCGTGCCCCTGCGAACAACCTGCCGGCAGGGCCATGGAGAACAAGAGAAGGATTATGATATTGGACCGGACGTTAATCATCAGGATTCCCTCCGCTGCCGCCTAAAGGCGGAACTACAAACGGAACTCAAACAGTCGAACTAGTAGGCGTCTTTGGAAATGGATTGCCCATCAGCACAAACGCTCAGGTATCGATAAACCGTCAGCGACATGGAGTTGTCGAGCCATTCTACATGTCCATCGAGGTAAACGAAAGCCGTCATGTCAAAGCCGCTGTTGCCGAATTTCTTCCAGTCAGGGTCATCAGGCCCCGTGGGGAATCCCGGGTCGGAACCGCGGCAACATAGGGCCGGATGGTCGCCCGAAAAGAAGGCGTGATCGCTATAAAAATTCGTGTCGTAGCGTTCGACGGGATTCCCCGGCTTAGGGATAAAGCGATCGCCCACGGCCAGCGTGTGGCTGGTTCCGTCACCGATTTGCGAGATCCGTGTCGTCGCCCCCCTTTGCAGGAAAGGCCCGGATTTATCCGCATCCCATGAAGTCGTTCCCCAACTACCGGGTTGGTAACCCAAGTTGGCCGCATAATCACCGGCGGCTCCCCCAGACAGGACGGAAGATACAAACCCGTTATTATCAAAAGGGCGACTGGAACTTCGAGCCTGACGCATGGGATTGAGAAATGTCGATACGTCGGTTCGCATGGAGATCTCATTGGCCATGTCGAAGACGGGCTTGCTGCGGTCGTGGGCCTCGTACATCTCCTTCTGCTCCAGGAAGGGCAAAAGGTAGAAGGACCACGAAAGACCATACTCGTTGGCACAGTAGTCTCGGGCAGAGGGATAACGGTCTTGCGTATCGTGGTACATAGCCAAAGCAACGCCGATTTGTTTCAGGTTGTTTGTGTTATGCATGCGTCGGGCAGCAGCGCGGGCAGCCTGCACGGCGGGCAGGAGCAGGGCGATGAGAATACCGATGATGGCTATTACCACTAGGAGTTCTACCAACGTAAAACCTCGCCGATAGTTCCCGGTGTCAGACCTCGAACAGAAACGGCTTGGTTTCCTCACGGTTTGTCCTCCAGTTTTTTTGAGGGAGCAATACCAATGTAAATGCCCGTGAATATTGCTCTTGAAAACTAGTATACCAGTTGTATGGCTACACTCAAGACTGTTCCTGCGAAAATGCTTGCCTTTGGGATGATCGTATCAGCGGTCACATTTTTCAAACAGTCAGAATAAAAGCCCGTTGAAAAACTCGTTTTTTTGCGTGAAAAGTCGGTCCCGTCCGGCAGACGGGACCTACTTTTCCAAGACAGATCACAAATGGCAAAATATTCGGTGAAATAGGTAATATAGGAGGATTCAGAACGATTGTCTCAAACTTCACAATCGTTGCATCCGATACCCATCCGTAGGGGATCGGTATGCAATGCACGAGAAGGCTAGAATGAGATTTTTTTCACTTATTTATATCGCGGTACTGCTACTATTTCCGGTCGTTTGTTGCCGTGTGGTCCATGGCCAAAGTTCTCAAATTCGCCTTCTTGAGCCGGGTGTGAAACCTGTAAGCACAATCGAACCGATTCCGGAATCCCGATATGAAAAACCTGTAGCCCTACCGGTTGTCCAACAGCCTCAAAATATAGACCGATTTGCAGACGGGATCCTTCAGCAAAGTATTCCACAGACTTCGCCCGTCCAAGTTCCTGCGATGCAATCCATGGAAACCTGGCCGGAACACACAATTGCTCAGCGTCCCAATGACAGTAGCCTCGGCAGCCCGGGCCGGCTGCAGAGTGGTGTTCCGGAGGTATCGTTGTCGCTGCAGGAATTGGAGTATATGGCGTTGCAGTCGAACCCCACGCTGAGTCAGGCAAGGATGGTTATCCGATCCGCGCAAGGCGGTTATCTTCAGGCGGGGCTTTACCCGAATCCGGTAGCCGGTTATATCGCCGACGATATGGGCAACGACGGCAGGGCCGGTGTTCAAGGTATGGGGCTGGCACAAGAGATTGTGACCACACACAAGCTTCGTCTGGGACAAGGGGTGGCCAGTTATGAGATTCAGCGAGCTCGATTCGGTTTGACAAAACAGCAGTATTCCGTGTTGAACGCGGTACGAATCGGCTATTATGAGACGCTTGTAGCACAAAGGGCGGTCGAAGTTTATGAAAAGCTGCTCGATATCAGTAACGAGGGTATCCGAGTCACCGAGAAGCTTGGCGCGGCCAAGGAGGTTAGCCAGGCCGACGTGCTGCAAGCCCGAATCGAGGCTGAGGAAACACAATTAAATTTGAACAAAGCAAGACACCTCTATCGGACCGCGTGGGGCCGGTTGTCGGCGACGATCGGATATCCGAACATGGCTGCCACGCCGCTGGTTGGCGATATCGAGAAAAACCTGCCGAATCTTGAACAAAATGACTTGCTTAATCGGATTCTGGAAGGAAGTCCCGAACTGGCCGCTGCCCGCGCCGCCGTGAATCGTGCTCGCTGCAACGTGGCTTTGCAGTGTGCGGAGCGCACTCCCAACTTCGAGATTTCGACGGCGGTAAAGAGAGATTACGGCAGCGAATACACGATTGCCGATTTCGGATTCGCCATGCCGATTCCCATCTATAACCGCAACCAGGGAAATATCGTCGCGGCCCAGGCCGAGTTGACATCAGCCGTGCGTGAAGTTCGACGTATCGAGTTGGATTTGCATGCTCGATTCATCGCGGCATTTGAGGAATATGCCCTGGCACGCCAGCACGTACACTCGTACACGGATACGATTTTGCCAAACGCCAAAAAGTCGCTCGAAATGAACAGTATCGGTTATCGAGAGGGAGAATTCGATTATCTGATGCTGCTGACCGCACAGCGCACATACTTCAGCGCGAACCTGGAATACCTCATCAACCTTGGCGAACTCTGGACGAAAAGCGTCGAACTGGAAGGAATGCTCCTCAGCGGCGGCGGGCTCGAGAGACCGGAATGAGCGGCTGTGCGACACGATTTACCACTGGACTTTTTTGTTCTTCCTGTTTTTTGTTGTAAACAAAGGAGTTAGATCTTATAGAACGCGGCGGCGTTGTCGTGGAAGAGTTTGCGTCGTTCACTTTCGCTTCGCCTGTCGACGACCGCTCGCAGAGCCTCTACCCAAGCACGATACGAAGCTCCTCGGAGGCAGACCGGCCAGTCTCCAGCGAAGATAGCGCGATCCGGACCGAAGGAATCCATACAATGGTTGATGTAGGGCGCGAGGCACTTCGGCTTCCAGCCCGGTGTAACTTGCGAGACGATTCCCGATATCTTGCATATGACGTTTCCCCGCTTGGCCAACACCGCGATATTCTCCCGCCAAGGCCGGCGTTCTTCGGCCGACCACTTAATTACCGGGTTCCCGCAATGATCGAGAATGAACCGTGTCTGGGGGCACGCATCGACCAGTCGAATCGCTTCCGGCAGCCAGGCATTTTGTTGGCATAAATCAAAACTCATCCCCAACTTCCCGAGTAAACGAATTCCGCGGATGAACACCTTGCTCCGCCACAGCCCGGCCTTCGCCGTGTCCGCGTGGAGGATCTCCCGCACACCGCGAATGACGCCCGACTTTGCATACGGCGTGATATAATCCTCAAACGCCTCATCCCCCGGGCTGCCGGCGATCACTCCCGCGACGGTCAAATTATCATTCCGCCGGCACAAGTCGACGACCCAGTCCGCCTCGACATTCCGATATGCTTTCGGCACGGCCACTTCCATATACACGGCCTTCACCACACCTAGCCCCTTCGTCGCCTCGCGATACTCCAATGTGAGGAAGTTTTTGTTGAGTTTCTTGGACGATTTCACCCACGCCAGAGGCGTTCGCTTCAGATCCCACATGTGTTGATGCGTGTCGATAATGGGAATGCTTGGAGCATCGGCTCGGCTAACGGAGGCCAGAAACGGGCCGGCGGCGAGGGCTGAAGCGGCGGTATGAAGGAATTTGCGTCGGGTGGTCATGGGAAGAGCCTTTTGAACGTAGATTGTCACTGATAACGGTACGATCCGGCGAGGGTTCTCATTATACCTTTCATCGAACCGACGGCAACAATCATTCACTGCCACGCGGTCCATCCTCCGTCTACAACTAGATTGTGACCGGTAACATAATCTGATGCCGACGAAGCAAGAAACAAGGCTGCGCCCTTGATGTCCACGCCATCGCACCCCATGCGACCAAGCGGCACGCGATTGGAATAATCCCGCACAAAATCCGGCGGCAGTTCGCGAGGGCCAAATCCCCCGGGAGATATGGCGTTAACATGAACACCAAGCGGTGAGAGCAATGCGGCCAAATCTCGCGTCGCCCCGATAATTCCCGCTTTGGCGGCCGCATATTCCACCGGCTGCCCCGACATGGCATTTCGTTCATACATTCGACGATCGCGACCTATCAGTCCGGCAATCGACCCGATATTGATAATCTTACCGTGTCCCTGTTGGGCCATGATTTTGCCGAACACCTTGCAACAATACAACGTGCCAAGCAAATTGACGGCAACCAATTCCTCGATATCTTCAGGTGCTCGGTGGAATAAATGTCCTGGTGACCGCGGTGGAGTGCCACCGGCATTGTTCGCTAATATGTCGATGTGCCCTTTCCATGCCAAGGCTTTCTCGGCAAATGCTTCGATCTCATTGAAGCTGCAAACATCCAATGGATAGGCAAGCACCTCATGACCAAATTGCCGGGATAGTTTATGTGCCGCAGCTTCGGCATGATCGGCTTGCCGAGAGGTGATGACCAAATGGCAACCTGCCTCGGCCAATGCTTCCGCCATATCGTACCCCAAGTTTCTGGCACCGCCGGTAATTACAGCCACTTTGTCATTCAGTCTAAATAAATCAAGGCTCACGACATGCTCCTTTGCTGTTTGAACCCACTGCCCCCCGCATGGGTTTATTATTATGGGATTGGATCTCTAAGGACACTCACATCTCCTTATTAACTATCGATGGTTATATTCGAATGTTTTCCCATTGATTTTATTATATTTCTCATGAAATTCACAAAAAGAGCTGCAGGTATTGGCGCATATATCATCATATGATATCTTGATTAATGTGAATGATATGTTTTGTATCATTTCACAATAAAATGTCAAGGCAAAATGATATAGCGACTCTGTAATATGATTAAATCACCTGCTTCCGAAGCTGCTCGGCGCATTCGCCAATTTATTCTGAATCATAGATTGGAACCCGGCGATCACCTACCCACACACGATGTACTGAGTCAGCATCTTGAAATCGGACGTCTACCTTTACGGGAAGGATTAAGCATTCTGCGCCATCAGGGTTTAATCAAAACCCGAAATAAAGCGGGCACCATCGTGTGCAAACCAAACATTAAGAATTTGGGGGAACCAATTTCATGGCATTTAGATGGTGTGGGCTACGAGTTTGAGGACCTGGTGTTGGCTCGCGCCTGCCTGGAAAGCGGTGCGGCAGCCGAAGCGGCGGAACGACGAACTGCCCGAGATCTACTGAAGATATTGGACGCTCTGGAAAGATTGGAGGCCTGTACCAGTCTACCAAACGATTTGCCGGAAGAAGAAAGTTTTCACCTGGCGATCCTTGAAGCAACCCATAATCCGGTCATTACCACATTTGGGCAACTCATACAGCTTCAGATTCAAGGCGTAGACCTTGCGAAGGGAACGTTTAAGCGGCACGAGGAATCTAACAAAGAACATCGTGCTATTTATAAAGCAATCGACCGAAAGGATCGTGAAGCGGCACGAAGCTTAATGTATTCCCACATCACAGTACAACTTTAATTCCGCAAACGAAACAACATGATATTATAAAGCGCCATCTATCAGGGCTCCAACATATCAGCGAGAAAGGTCGGACTACTACGAAATGCTAACAGAAAGTACTCCCATCCCACGGGTATCACCGAAGTCGCGCGAATACGTCAATCGGGTTTTGGATTACGGATTTCATAATTGCAGTTCGCCGGGCATGTTGGCGCGGCTGGAAAAAGAGTTTGCAGCCCGGTTCGGACAACGCTTTGGCATTGCAGTTGCTAATGGCACGGCAACAATGCATGCGGCTTTAATGGCTTATGACATTGGCGCGGGAGATGAAGTAATCGTGCCGGCATATACGGTCTTTTCGACAGCCGCCGCAGTTCTGCACGCTAATGCAATTCCTGTTGTCGCCGACGTGGATCCCGATACCTGGACCATCGATATCGAAGATGTTCGTTGCAAGGTAACACCACGCACGAAAGCTATTATTCCCGTGTCGATTTGCGGGCTTTCGCCCGACATGGATCCTATTCTTGAACTGGCTGCGCAACATAATATGCTGGTCATCGAGGACAATGCCCAGTGCTTTCTGGGGTATTACAAAGGACGCGTTGTCGGCTCGATGGGGCATTTCGCCAGTTTCAGTTTTCAAGCGTCGAAGCACATGACTTGCGGCGACGGCGGCATTTTGATCTGCAGTGATGAAGAACTAGCGACGCGAGCCAGAAAAGCGGCGGTGCTCGGTTACTCCACATTGACAGCCGAACCGGGACAAACGGCAATTCCCGAGGAATTGCGATGCAATCCCACGTTTCAGCGGCATACGTCAGTCGGCTGGAATTACCGGTTGCCGGAAATCGCAGCGGCCGTGGCATTGGGAGAATTGGAACGAATCGAGGAATTGGTGCAGATGCGTCAAACTTGTGCCGCATTTTTCTCTGAAGTTATTGACGCTTGTGATTGGCTCATACCGCAAAAAACGCCTGAAGATTACATACATAGTTACTGGACCTATGCCGTTCGCATTACGCGTGACGATGTTGATTGGGCGGCCTTGCGACGAAAGTTTATTGAATTGGGAGGAGACGGTTTTTACGGAGCCTATTTGCCGGTGCACCGTGAGCCGGTGTTTTCCAACCTGAGCGATCACGTTCGAACACACCCCGAATGTTATCCACACTTTGACGGTCGGTTACCCGATTATCGCAACGTGTCTTGCCCGATTTGGGAGGAAATTCAACCTCGCATTGTGATGTTGAAGACGAATTATTTTGATGTGAACGTCGCACGGCAGCAAGCCGAGGCTCTGGCGCAAACGATCGATTTCTTTTCATAAATGGAGCCTTGAATGTTCGATTCGCATCTGTTTCGCCGCACTACAATTGACTGTCGAGACATTCGCGGCTTTACCTTGGTAGAGCTTCTGGTCGTGATAGCGATAATCGGCATCCTCATCGCGCTTTTGTTGCCCGCCGTTCAGGCCGCGCGCGAAGCCGCGCGAAGGTCCCAGTGTACGAACAACCTGAAACAGGTCAGCCTGGCAATCCTCAATTTCGAGAGCCTGCATAACGAATTGCCCATGGGTTGGGACGGGGAATTCGATATGAAAGGATCCCCCAAGGACATCGTGACCCTAATCACGATTCTACCGCAGATGGAGCAAAGCGGGGTGGAGGCCATTTACAACTTCGACCACCGCATCTTGGACAACAATAATCGACCGGCTACTAAGCAGCAAATCGCGCCGTATCAATGTCCGAGCGACGATGCAGGAGGGCGAGCCTTTCACCATATCTCATATGACCACTACTTCGCTCGGTCGAATTATGTAGTATGCTGGGGTTCGAATACGCTTGTTCGCAACTCTTTAGGAAAGAATATGGAGTGGGTTGCTCTGCAGCACTACCCCGCCGGATCCGATTTGACCAACGACGGACCGTTCTTCTGCAACCGCGGGGTGAAACTCGCGGAAATCATGGACGGAACCTCCCACTCAGCCTTAGCTTCTGAAGTCTGCGCCGGAAAGGATGACGAAGGAGCACCGGGGGACTTTGACGGGCGCGGATTGTGGGCCTGGCCAGTCGCCGGCGCCAGTAGCTACACACACCACGACACGCCCAACAGCAGTGCCAACGACGTAATCTATTATTCCGGATGTGTGAGCATGCCCGACATGAATCTTCCATGCACCACCTCCGGGAACAACGAAGGCACCCACTATGCCACGGCCCGCAGCCGCCATCCGGGCGGGGTGAACGTGGCCTTTGTCGACGGACATGTGGATTTCTTTAACGATACGATTGATCTGGCGACATGGCAGCGATTAGCCTCAATCGCCGATGGCTATGTTGCCCCGGCACCATGAATGATGGTATGCTTATAACTGGACTTTTGCAAAATTGCGAGTCAAGGGCACATGTAAAAGAAAGCTTTGCGAAGCGAAGGTTTCTTTTACATTGTCTTGCCTGACATTAATTCATTGACAGACAACAAGTTAACTCCTTTGCCGTGTTTAGATATAATTTGCCGGCTGCGCCGCCAATTTATATCTAAGTGCCCTTGACTCGCAATTTTGCAAAAGTCCAGCAACCGACAAACAACACTACGTTGCTGCTTCAAGATAATCTGAATTCTTAGATGAGGAGAGAAATGAGGACAGTCTTTAGTCTTTCGCACTATATCATTATCGCGGGCATTGTCGCTTGCTGTCTACAACGTTCAAAAGCCGAGGAGTTGAAAGCCGCGCCGGGTTTGGTGCTGGAGCGACACACGATCGCCCGAGATGACAAACACCATTTGGCATGGCCGATGGTGTGCATCGCGGCCAATGGGGATCTTGTTTGCAGCTATGCGGTTGGTGACGAACACGGCGGCGGCAAGGTGCCTCAGGCCGTAGTTCGCATCAGCAAGGATCAGGGGCACACGTGGAGCAATCCTATCGTCGTAGACACGCTATACCAGGACAAGGGCGAGGGGTTCATGATGTGCCGTTGGGTGTCCCGACTTAATGACAATTCGCTCCTGCTGGCGTCAGATTGGAGTCTCTGGAAGCGAAAGCCGCCGGGAGCGCCGCACAATTGGGGAAACGATCCTGAAAATGGCAGCAAATACCGCCGCACCTGGCTATACCGGAGCACCGACAACGGCCTGACATGGACCGGGCCGGAAAAAACCAATTGCATGACAGTTACGCTGACCATGAAACAAATCAGCGACGGCACGCTATTCCTGACGGGTTCGCTCTACCGCGTCGGCGACGATAGTTGGCGGCAAGTGTTGTATCGCTCCACGGATAACGGCAAAACATGGTCCAAGCCAATCACTGTGTTGGACGCCCCCAAGTACAGTCCCAATGAAGGCTGTATCGTGGAGATGCCGGATGGAACGTTGGTCACATATGAACGCACCGAAAATGAGACTGCCGGTGCAATCAAAATGATTTCCGACGACAAGGGATTAACGTGGAAGGGTCCATTCGCCGCGGGAAATTGTTGGGTCAACGGCCGCGTCTTTGCAAATCGGCTCAGCACGGGCGAAGTGCTGGTCGTGCACCGTATCGGAAAATGCCATTTCGGCTTTTTTGTCGAAACACCGAAAACGGCGCTCTCACGGATCCCTTACGATTCGAAAACATATAAGTCGCCGGCGTTGAATTGGGGTTTTATCGACATCGAAAATAAGTCGCATTGGGACGGCGGTTACGGTGGCTGGGTTGAACTGCCCGACGGGGACATATATGCAGTCAACTACATCACCGACGACGCGCCGAAGCCGCAAATCCGCGGATACCGGCTGTCGCGCAAGGCGCTTTTACAGCCGCATCGATAAAAACAAAGTCGGATAAATTGAAATGGTGTGAGAAAGCGGGCTGAAGAAAGAAATAAGGTTCATCGGAAATAAGAGAAATAATAGGCTTCTGGCGAAGATGGGTGATCGTTATCAATGTCACCCACATATCCGAATGATTGTTATCTATCTGTCTGGTCTACCAAACACCGTCCTCCACACCGCAATATCACGACAAAAACACCCCCCTTCCGCGACAAGGCTACATTGTCATACTGCTGACTATCACAGCCAAATAATCGACACAATCCCGACAATTTACCAGGGATCTGGTTGCAGGTGGATATATTCTGAGGGTTATACGATCCCGTTCTTGTCTGTAGGATCGATTGTGTCGAAAAAATACATAAGGAGGCGTCCTATACAGATGGGTGTTTCTGCCATACACACTAGGCTGGACCAGTGTTAATCAATTGTTGCCTATGTCACACAAGATTGGTCGGTGGATAATCGGCACCGTGACAATTTCTGCCCTAGGACGATTTACTGAATAGGTATTTAGCTCGGGGCGAGAAATAAAACATGTAGGCTTGCAAATGAATATAAATCTCCAATGGAGACTGTGCGCCGTTGGGTTTGCGGTGTTTGCCGTATTGCTTACGGCGGCCAATGCACAGGATGCCGCTCCTTCGGCAAATAATGCTGTTGACAAGCCGGCCGACGGCAACGATTTCCTCGATATGGATATCGAGCAACTCCGCAAGACCTCGGTGACGGCTCCGTCCTTCGATGTCGAAGTCACCTCGGTATCAAAACAGGAAAGCACGGTTGGACGTTCCCCCGCGGCAATATTCGTGATCACGTCCGAGATGATCCGCCGGAGCGGATGCACCACCATTCCCGACCTCTTGCGAATGGTGCCGGGCATGGACGTGGCGCAAGTCAATTCCCACACTTGGGCCGTCTCATGCCGAGGCATAAACAGCCAATTTGCCCGCGATCTGTTGGTGCTTATCGACGGCCGCAGCGTCTACAATCAGCTTTTCGGCGGCGTGTATTGGGACACGCAGGACATGTTGCTCGAGGACATCGAACGGATCGAAGTGATTCGCGGACCGGGCGGCACTCTGTGGGGCTCCAATGCCGTTAACGGCGTTGTCAATATCATCACCAAGAAGGCACAAGACACGCAAGGGGCGTTGGTCACCGCCGGCGGAGGAAACTGGGACAGGATTAACGATGGCGTCCGCGTGGGAGGCAACAATGGTGACGGGTTGTATTGGCGGATTTACGGCAAGCATTTCGAACGTGGAAATGAGTATGCAGCCAATGACGCATATGACGCCTGGCGGATGGGACGCGGAGGCTTTCGGCTCGATTGGGACCTGGACAAATGCGATACGGACAAGTTGACCGTTCTGGGCAACTTCTACAGCGGCAACGAGGGGCAAATGTTGATAGATACCTTGCCGTATCCACCATACAACCAACTCGTAAACCACAAATCCGCCATCAGCGGCGCAAATGTGCTTACTCGCTGGGAGCATCGGTTCGACGACGAGTCGGACTGGAAACTGCAATTGTATTTTGATCGAACATACCGTGATGACTATCTTCCCAAACAGCAAACAAATACGCTGGACATAGAATTCCAGCACCGTTTTCCCATCGGACAGCGCCATAATTTCATCTGGGGCCTAGACTATCGACAGGTACACGATTACCTGCCGCGGAATAGTTTTTTCGCCACTTTTACGCCAACCGAATTGACGACAAACCTCTTCAGCGGTTTTATGCAGGATGAAATAACCTTGGTTGAAGACCGGCTCTTCTTCACCGTGGGGACGAAACTGGAACACAATTCCTATAGCGGTTTCGAATATCAGCCAAGTGGACGTTTGTTGTGGTCTCTCGACGAGAAGCATGCGATTTGGGGAGCGGTATCACGGGCGGTACGGATTCCCACGCGAAGTGAAGAAACTTGCGTGGCCAACTATGGACCTATAACTTACGTGCCAATGCCGACATTTTTGCGGGCTAGTGGGAACAGAGATCTCAATTCGGAGGTTCTGATGGCATACGAGATCGGTTATCGGGCTCAAACAACGGAACACTTCTCCTGGGACGTGGCGAGTTACTACAATGTCTATGAAGGTCTTATTTGGGGCCGGGAAGGGATGCCGTTTGGCGAGAACACCTACCTCGTAATACCATCCCCACGGGAAAACGAATTGCACGGTTATATTTATGGGGCTGAGCTGACCGGGCACTGGGCCCTCTCGCAGCGTTGGCGAGTTTCAACCTGCTATAGCTACATGCATTTCGTTCTCGATAATCCTACGCCGTTAACCCCCGGAAATACTGCTCCCAACAATCAAATACGTCTCAATTCCTCTTGGGATCTTGGACACGATTGGGATTTCGATATAAATCTCCGTTATGTGGACACCATATCGCCTCTGTCGGTGCCGTCCTATCTAACAATGGACATGCGATTGGGCTGGCGCCCCAACAAGAACCTTGAAGTGGCCTTGGTAGGGCAAAATCTGCTGGACAACCACCATCCCGAATGGGGCTACGAAGGCTTTGGGTACATGTCCGACGAGATTCGCCGTACGGTTTTCGCGCAACTCACCTGGCAACGGTAAAACCGAGAAAAATGTGGTATTCCAGGATGTGAGGGACCAGCGGTCATAATCTCACTGATAACACGAATTATCCGCATAATCGATACAATCACGTCAATTGTATGTAGTTCAGGTATGAGTCGGATATATTCTGTCAGTTCTAAGGGCTAGTTCTTTTTTTATAGTTGCGATTGTACCGAAACCAATGTGGGGCGATGACGATATATTATGGCTGTTTGTAGTTTAGTGTGATTGGTAGTGATGTCGAGTTGCCAATTTCACACAATATTGGTCGGTAGACAATCAGCGATGTGATAATTCCTGCCCTAGTACGAAACAAACCAGAGGTTCGTATGCAAACACGATATTCGTGTTTTTCGTTGATCCCCGTTGTTATTTTGGTGTTGTGCGCGATGCTACCGTCCTCGGTAAGTGCCCAGGAT
>JAFGTN010000366.1 GCA_016934075.1 Pirellulales bacterium | reverse complement strand
TCTGCGGCGTTTAGATATAATTTGCCGGCTGCGCCGCCAATTTATATCTAAGTGCCCTTGACTCGCAATTTTGCAAAAGTCCAGTGATTTGGCGGAAAACTCGCCCCTGTTTCGGCATAGGACGAGAAATCCGACGGCCAGGTTCATCCAACCAGTAATCCAACAAGCATACCCTCCACGAGCACGGGATGCCAGGGGGTTGACTAAACAGCCCCTTGGTTGGGTGAGATTCCCGCATTGCGACCGTATAGCACGGGCAGGATGTCTGTGAAGAGAGCGTCTTTCGACCAGGAGGGCCGTACCAACTATGAAACCGCAGGCCGGCTTGCGACCCGGCCTGCGGTTTCTTGAGGTAATCATATGGTATCCCAAAACTGACACCTACGAGGCTCACAGTCCGAACTACCCATCCTCTCCGCAATAGCCGTACAACGAGTCAAATGTGAGGATAACTAGAGTTTGCGGCCTGATAGTCCCGACTTCAGTGACTGGAACGTTATCCTGTTTCCTCCCAATTTGAAAGGCCGTCTCGTGGAACACTCTCTGAGCGTGTTACTGCCTGTCCGAAACAACCAAGACACACTGTCCGCCACGGTCACCGAGATCCTCGAAGTCTTGCCGGAACTGACCTCGCGTTTCGAACTGGTCATAATAGACGACGGCTCCACCGACGCAACGGTAGAGATCGCCGACGAACTATCCGCCCGATTCCCTCAAGTTTTGTTGGCAACACACGGCGAGACCAAAGGCTCGGCCGAAGCACTGCGAACGGGCTTGAAAAGGAGTCGCGGCGAAATAATATTCATCCGCGACGAAAATTGCGGGCTGGCCGTCAACGAAATCCACAAGCTATGGAAAGCGGTCAAAGATCATCCTCTCGTGCTGGGTAGAGCCCAGCAGTCGAGTTGGTCTAAGTGGCGGCAATGGGCACACCCCAGCGAGGGCGCCGGCTTCAAGATGCTTCACCGCCATGCTATCGAAGAGGTCGAAACAAGCCTGACCGATCAATCGTCAATCGTCGAAGATCTGTTGCGCCGCGGTTATCGCTGGCATGAAGTCCAGATGCGCGAGCGACTGCATTCCCGTCGCAGCCGATTGGGAGTAGCACGTCCCCGACAGCGCGGCGCAATGAAATCCGGTAGCAGCGATCCGCGTCGCCCAAACTATCTGTCCAGGTTAAAAGATTTTGCAATCGGCGAATAAAAATAAATATTCGCCTCGTAAAAATTTTTGCTCATTGCTACTGTGAGTTGCCTAAGTGGACACTCAAGTAGACGATTCCCGGTACCGAAGCGGTTTGAAATCTCTTCAATAAGTACGTAATAAGTACTCACAACGGCCATACATGAACCGCTATAGCATTGTTCGTTTTCATCTAGATCAAGTGTGCGTTTCGCTCACCTCCGCTTGATCCTTCAGACTTCCGATCAGTACCGATTTCAAACGTCGCGAAGCTGCGTGTTTGGCAGAAAAGAAATGGCTATTTTTTGGCTTTAAATATGTGCTTTTTGGCAATTGTGGACGGGGGGGTCCATAGGGCTGAAATTGGCGTACAAGTCCTCGAACATCGAATCGGCCGCCTTTGGCAAGGTATTTGTTCATCAAGCCGCCGATTGAGATAAAATCAACATCTGTTTCTTACAAGTACACCTGTCAAAAAACCGGTTTTTTTGCTTTTCTCGACAGTTTTTCCGCTTTCCCGAGAACACCGCTTGCCATCTGTCCGTAGAGGTCATATAATGATTTCGTGACGTGAAGGCAATCCGGAACAGCTCTTCTCATTAAACGATTGTCTTTGAAAAGCAGCATTTTGCCGACGGGCCGTTAATGTAGGCCGTTCGACACCAGGCAAGGTAGTGTCGGACCTCAGTAAACGATCAACGTTCGGCTTTCCGCCATCAATTTAACAGTACGTTTGATATATCCTATTCGATAATCGATCGTCCCATGATTGCTGAAAGCCGAAGGCTGATCGCCGTCGGTTGAAGATCTTATTGCAATCGTCGACCTTCGCCTTCAAAGCGGTTTCATAACTTCCTATAAGGTCGCCGAGTTTCGGCATAGTTGCACCGAAAAGTTGTTATGAATCCACCTGAAATACTTTTCTGGCATGTGAATCGTTCACGCCAATCAACAATGTAGAGTCGTGAAAAGAGGAGAGAGCAAATCATGAGTATCACGGACTACAGCATCCCCGTCGCAAGCGTCAGGTATCCATTGACCATGAATACCGACGAGCCAAACAGGCCATTGCATCAACTTGCGGCCGTTCGCCGCCGAGAGGGATTGTCGCGTCGGGCCATAGCTCGCCGCATGGGAACCGACATCGCGTCCGTCAAACAACAAGAAGAACAAGCAGCGGATATGCGACTTAGCGATCTGTATCGCTGGCAAAAAGCCCTGGGCGTGCCCATCGTAGAATTGCTTGTCGAAACGGAAGAAGAATCACTGTCGCCGCCGGTCTTTAAAAGAGCGCAGATGTTGCGCCTGATGAAAACGGCCGCCGCCATCTTAGAACGTAGCGACCACGCGCCCATTCGCCGCATGGCAACCATGCTCGTCGAACAGATTAAGGAAATCATGCCCGAACTCGAAAGCGTCAGCCCGTGGAACGCCGTGGGGCAACGCCGCAGCTTGGACGACTTGGGCCAAGCAGCCCAACGAAGTTTATCGTTGGATTCGCTGGCCGAAATGCTCGACTAGAACTCGCGGAAAAACGGAAAAAACCGCAAACAAAAATCGTTACGCAACGTAATTATACCAGACATACAATTGCTGGAAACAAAAAACAAAATAAGTCGATCCCGGTGACCGGGGCCTCAACCCTGTTAGTCGATCCCTGCAACGGCCCCGGTCACCCTCTCCATAAATACAATTTGCTGCTCGCATCTAAAATCGTAGGGTGCCCTAATCCGACCCACACTTGATCCGCACTCTACGTGGCCCATGTTCGCTTGCGGTTAGAACCCATGCAATTATGCCTCCGAGTTGGTGAAAACCCGCCGCAAGCGGATGGGCTTTTTCTTTCGACTTTCAGCTTATATCTAAGTGCCCTTGACTCGCAATTTTGCAAAAGTCCCATTATATGAGAAATTCAACAAACCGGGACCACTCAGACAACCACCCCCCTCATTGTCACAAATAGCCGCCACCTTCGGGTAAAATGCCATTCTACCTCGATGATCTTGGCGGTTTTTCGCCCATTTGCTGACTCATTTGCTCGCATCTTATGACCGGCTTTCTATGCACGGTTGAAGAATATCGCATTTCACGAGAGAATGTAAGTGCTCGCTCTCCCCGGCCGGACCTGCAATGTTATCACTGCGATCCGACCGGGCATATTTGGGTGGCACGTTTCTTTACATAACTGGGGGCGTGCCACAGGGTATCATACTATACCGTAATCGATTGTTAGATGAATGCCGTCACAAGGACCTAAACCGGCCGCGCAAAATCCACTCGCCAAAACTCCCATAGCCCGAACAGCCGTAGAAAAATTCATCGAAATCTTCGGCCAGTCTCCGGAGTTTCTCGTCCGCGCGCCCGGCCGCGTGAATCTGATCGGCGAACACACCGACTATAATGACGGTTTCGTCATGCCCCTGGCAATAGACCGCGCCGTCTGGATCGCCCTGCGACGTCGCGACGACCGCCGTGTCTCGGTGTATTCGCTCGACTTCGATTCGCACGAAGAGTTCTCGCTGGACAATCTTACCAAAGGCGAACACGGCTGGTGCGAATACATCAAGGGCGTGGCCCATTTTCTCAGCAAAAGCCTCGATGAGAACAATGCAAAACTCCGTGGTTGGGAAGGCGTTTTGACGGGCGATGTACCCTTGGGAGCGGGACTGTCTTCCTCGGCATCACTAGAAGTCGCCGCGGCGAGAGCGTTCGCCGCCGTCTCAGATATCCATTGGGAGCCGGCCCCAATGGCCAAATTGGCGCAAAAAGCCGAGAACCAGTGGATCGGCATGAACTGTGGAATCATGGACCAATTGGTTTCGACGTCCGGCATCGACGGGCATGCCATCCTCATCGATTGCCGCTCGCTGGAAACCACGCCCGTGCCATTTCCGGAAAACCTCTCCGTGGTCATCCTCGATACGGGCACGCGCCGCGGACTGGTCGATTCGGCCTACAACCAGCGCCGTGCCCACTGCGAGGAAACAGCCGAGTTCTTTTCGGTCAAGGCCCTCCGCGACGTGGACCTGAAACGCTTCGAACAAAACCAGGATAGTCTCGATGAAACCACGCGCCGACGGGCCCGACACGTAATCACCGAAAACGACCGCACGCTACAAGCGGTAGATGCCATGCGCGAAGGGCAAGTCGAGCGACTCGGCCTGCTGATGGACCAAAGCCACGACAGTCTTCGCGACGACTTCGAAGTAACCAATGACGCGCTTTGTGCCATGGTAGAAATCGCCCGGCGCCAGCCAGG
>JAFGTN010000365.1 GCA_016934075.1 Pirellulales bacterium | reverse complement strand
TCGCAAAGCTTTCTTTTACATGTGCCCTTGACTCGCAATTTTGCAAAAGTCCAGTTAAAGTAAGATTATCCCGCAGCACAAAGTTTTCAATCTAGGGAAGTGAGGTGACAAATGAGAGCTATTATCATCGCAGCAATGGCCACGGCACTGGTACTTCTGATCGCCGCGACTGCCTCGGCGGGCTACGGTTACCTCTCGCCCGTCAATCCGGGTCCCGTGGCATATACAACCCTTTATGCACCGGCGGGTACCGCCTACGCATGTCCCGTTTATTCGGTAGCCCGTCCCGTCGTGGTAGCCAGTCCCGTTGTCGTAGATCCGGTTGTCGTACCGCAGCCGGTAATCGTGCAGCGTCCCGTTGTCGTACGGCGGCCCGTGGTAGCAGTACCTGCACCGGTCGTATACCCGACATCGGTCTACTACCCAACCCCGGTCTACGTAGCCCCCAGGGTATTTGTGCCCGGCCAGCCGGTGCGGAACACCTTGCGAGCCATCTTCCCCTAATACAAACTATCGCCCGGCTATAAGCCGATATAGCATAAAAAATCCCAAAACCCGCTTCCGCAAGGTAGCGGGTTTTGGCTTTTCTTGGACCAGTTGTGATTGCTTGTTATGGATTATACAATGAGTCTGCAATATTCATCAAAGGAATATCCCAATGTCAGCAGACAATCAGAGTTCCAACGAAAATCCGCTGGACATAACGCCCAAATATAACATGGCCTTCATCTGGCTGATCTGCTGTGTTGCGGCGATGGGTGGATTGCTGTTCGGCTACGATTGGGTTGTCATCGGCGGAGCCAAGCCCTTCTACGAGCCATTCTTTGATATTTCCGACGATACGCCTTTCATGCGCGGTTGGGCCCAGAGCAGCGCCTTGTTCGGATGCCTCGTCGGGGCATTGCTTTCGGGCATACTATCCGACCGCTTCGGCCGCAAGCGGCTGCTTATCCTCGCCGGGCTGCTGTTTACCGTTTCAGCAATCGGGACGGGGCTCGCCTGGAATTTTACGGCGTTCAACACTTTTCGCATCATCGGTGGCTTGGGAATAGGTCTTGCCTCGAATCTTTCGCCCATGTATATCGCCGAGATTTCGCCCGCCAAGATGCGTGGACGGTTCGTATCCATCAACCAGCTAACAATCGTGGTTGGCATTCTACTGGCCCAGATAGTTAACCTATGCATCGCCCAACCGGTACCGGAAGACGCCACGAGCGGGTTCATATACGAATCTTGGAACGGCCAATACGGTTGGCGCTGGATGTTCGAGGCCGAAACGGTCTTCGCGGCATCTTTCTTCATGCTGATGTTCTTCATTCCTGAAAGTCCCCGCTGGTTGATAAAATACGGCAAGAGTGAATTAGCCCGAAAAATCCTCGCCAAAATTGGCGGTGCCGATTACGCCAAGGCCGAGGTTATCGACATTCAGAACACTCTGGCGGGCTCGGAGATCGCCCATGTCAATTTCGGCGATCTGCTGGAACCGAAACTGCTGAAGATAATCGGCCTGGGTGTATTTCTGGCCGTGTTTCAGCAGTGGTGCGGGATAAACGTAATCTTCAACTATGCCCAGGAGGTATTTTCCGAGGCTGGTTTCGGTGTCAGCGCGACAATGTTCAATATCGTGATAACAGGTATCGTAAACCTTGTGTTTACTTTCGTGGCGATATACACTGTAGACAAAATTGGCCGGAAACCATTAATGCTTTTCGGATCGTTGGGACTGGCGGGCGTCTATGCGGTGCTGGGAACGGGTTACTACTTAGGCAGCAC
The DNA here is from genome assembly GCA_016934075.1 of Pirellulales bacterium. Classification (GTDB taxonomy): domain Bacteria; phylum Planctomycetota; class Planctomycetia; order Pirellulales; family Thermoguttaceae; genus JAFGTN01. The sequence goes on along the minus strand of JAFGTN010000365.1, from coordinate 6,826 downwards.
GGGGATATTCATGCTGTTGTTAATCGTTCTCGCTTTGGCCTGCTACGCGATGACGCTCGCTCCCATAGTCTGGGTGATTATTTCCGAGATTTTCCCCAACCGCATTCGCGGCGCCGCGATGTCGATCGCCGTTATATCCTTGTGGCTGGGTTGTACGGCTTTGACCCTGACTTTTCCGTATCTGAAAAACGCCTTGGGTCCCCACGGAACATTCTGGCTCTACGGCGTCGTATGCGTTATTGGATTTTTTGTCGTACTGACCAAACTAACTGAAACCAAAGGCAAGAGCCTGGAAGATATCGAAAGAGAACTGGTGGATTAAATGAACTCACGAGAACGTATCGAAGCGGCCATCGACCATCAACAGCCCGACCGCGTTCCCCTCGACCTGGGCGCCACGCCGGTCTCCGGCATGCATGTCAGCTCGGTCTACCTGCTGCGGCAAGCGCTCAAGCTGGACGAACCCGGCACGCCGGTCAAAGTCGTCGAGCCCTACCAGATGCTGGGCGAGATCAAGCCCGACCTGATGGACGCGCTGGGCGTCGACGCCGTGGGGCTGCCCGGCCCGCGTGATTTCTTCGGTTGCGAACATAAAGAATGGAAACCGTGGACAACGTTCGACGGCACTCCCATTCTCATGCCCGCCGACCTCAACACCGAGCCCGACGCCGACGGCAACATCCTGGTATATCCCGAAGGCGACAAGTCCGTGCCGCCTTCGGCCCGCATGCCCAATGGCGGATACTACTTCGACACTATCGAGCGTCAAGGCCCCATCGACGACGACAACCTCAACGTGGAAGACAACCTGGAAGAATTCGGACCCATCACGGAAGAAACGCTGAAATACTTCGCCGACGAAGCAAAGCGCTTGAGCCGGGAAAGCGATCGGGCAATCGTGGCCAACTTCGGAGGCACGGCCTTCGGCGACATCGCCCTGGTGCCCGCCACATGGCTGAAGAATCCCAAGGGCATCCGCGGCGTGGAGGAATGGTACATCAGCACGGTAACCCGCTTCGACTACGTCTACGAGTTATTCTCCCGCCAATGCGAGATCGCCCTGGGCAACCTTGCCAAGCTGCACGAGGTCGTGGGAGATCTCATCAGCGTCGCCTTTATTACAGGAACCGACTTCGGCACGCAAAACGGCCCCTTTATCGGACCACCCGCATATCGCAAACTCTACCAACCCTTCCACCGCAAGATCAACGATTGGATTCACGAAAACACCACCTGGAAAACCTTCATGCACTCCTGCGGTTCGATTATCGACCTGCTGCCCGACATCATCGACTCGGGCTTCGATATCATCAATCCCGTGCAATGTTCGGCCGCCGGCATGGATCCGCAAACGCTAAAGGACCGCTTCGGCGACAAGATCACCTTCTGGGGCGGCGGCATCGATACCCAAAAAACATTACCCTTCGGCACGCCAGACGATGTGCGTCGCGAAGCAGCCGAACGACTGAAAATCTTCGGCCCCAGCGGCGGTTTCGTCTTCAACTCGGTACATAATATTCAAGCGAAAACACCGGTTGAAAACCTTGTGGCACTCTACGAAGCGGTTGCGAAAGGGTGACGGCAGTGGGATTGAGTAGGGTGGGCCGAGCGAAGCGAGCCCCACCATTTCGATAAATTCATTTGGTGGGGCTCGCTTCGCTCTACCCACCCTACGTTATCTACTTCACATATTTGCGTGATAGTTCTTATTCAACTCAGTAACAAATCACGTTCTCCATGGTACGTTTTGAAGAATACGAGTCTTTTCCTTAAGACGAAATACCCGTCTTGCATTTCCGCGCAAGAGCGGTTCGACCAGTTCCAGCGCATCATCGCTTTCGAGCCAACCCTGTTCCACCAATTCGCATAGCGATTGCACTATGCCATGGCGAGCGATGACAGCATGCCCCAAAACGCTCTCGACTGCAAAGGAAGTGGTCTCTCACGCATCCGGCAGTTCGTACCCTTTACGTCGCGGACGGGCGAGATAGGTATTGGCCTCCACATCATCAATGTACTGCTCTTGCTCTGGATTCCAACGAAGACGCCGGCCAAACAGATGGGCGATGTTGGTCAGATGACAGACGCTGATCGAACGGTGGCCGATCTCGTCGAGGTTCTCGGCATCTATCATCTTTTCATAGTGCTGATAGGTTTTCCAGTCGGCTTTCTTCTGCTGCAGAGTCTCGGTCATGCGACGAGTATAGCAGTCGCTGATGGCTACGATACGTCCACCTTCGGGCACATGATCCATAAGCTGTCGTGACCGGCCACCGGTACCGATGAAACCGATAATCACCCGTTCGTTCGCACCGGGTGAATTTGCGGATGCCAAGGCGGAACGGGGAATCAAAGTTGGGGCGGCGATGGTGGCTGCGCCAAGGGCGGAAGTTTCGAGAAGGAAACGGCGGCGCGATATGGCGTGTTGATTGGACATGGTGGGGGCTCCGGGACGGAACGGGGGCAGCCGAATACTTAGCTCAACACCCTCAGAACGTGTTTGGAAAATGCTGTGAGTCGTTTTAGGGTGCCACTGCTGGCTTGTCCAGCAGTGTTTTTTCCCGTTTTATGCACTCTACACTGCTGGACAAGCCAGCAGTGGCACCCATTTTCAAAACACGTTCTCAGTGAGTCTGTTGCTATCCTGGGATTCTTACTTCCTTTCGAACAGGTAGAGGCCCTCTTTTCCGGGGGCGATGATGTCAAGGCGACCGTCGCCAGTAACATCTTCCACCCAGAAGTATATGCCGACTGCGCTAGCCTGCTTCGAGCTGCCGTAGTCGATCGTATGGGGAGCAAAATTGCCCTTCTTATCGAAATCGAAGTAGCGGACGAAGACGGGATCCTCCGCGCCCGCGTCGTGTCCGTTGTGAGCATAGTACCGTTTTCCGGTAACGAGTTCGACGCGTCCATCCCCATCGATGTCGGCCAACTGCATATCGTGATATTGGGCCGATTGGTCGTCGATCAAGTGCTTCGTCCACGTTCGCTTGCCGTCGCCGTCGACATGCTGTTGAACCCAGAAAAGCCCGTAACCATGCGCGTTGCCGTAGATGATGTCGGCCTTTCCATCTTCGTTGACGTCGTGAACGAGAATCGGCACGCTGGCACGCGGCAGATTGAAGCCCCCGTGGAGTTTCCATTCCCCTTTGAGTGGATCCGCGGGCGCTTCGAGCCAGCCGTCGGGAATCACGAAATCGCCGCGGTTGTCGCCGTTGATGTCGCCGAAGCCTAGGCCGTGCCCACAGCCACCCATTTTGACGACGTGCTTCTCAAACTTGCCGGTCCCTTTGCCGGATGCGTCTAATCCGAGGCGATAGAAAACCACGTTGCCACCCGCATTGGGAACTACTTCGACGTGACCGTCTTTGTCGACGTCCCAGAAACGCGAGGTTTCGATGCTGCCGGGCTTGTCGATTTCGTGGCATGGCCACTCACCGGCGGTGCGAGCGTTGCCCGGATTTTCTCGCCAATAAAGCGTCTTGCCGAACCAGCCGCCGCTGACAATATCCATCTTACCGTCACCGTTGACATCCATGGGGTAGTCGTGGAATGAATCGTGGTAGCCACTCTGGGCCAAGATTGTGCGAAACTTGAAGGACTTGGCGAAATCGGGTCCCGCGTACCAATATTCGCCTGAGACTATGTCTTTTTGGCCGTCACCGTCGACATCGCAGACCGAGGCGGCTTCGAATGGCCGGTCGGCAATCTTTTTGCGCATGAAGCGGGCACCACCCGGCTCCTCCAAACGTTGGATTTCTTCGAGTGTAACCGGCACGCCGTGGTCGCGGCGGATCTGGTCGGCCAGTTTGAGCGCAGTCGGACCGTCCGGCGAAAGCGTGTGACTGGCAAGCCACTTGTCATCGGCCGGTGTCGCCTTAACGGAGTCGAGCGGTTGCAGTGTCTTGGGAGCTTTTGTCGTAGCCGCCAGTTTGCACGTGATAGCCGAAATTCGCGGTCGCGGCAATTCGGCGGCGCCACGCCTCAGTACGATTCGCATGAGTTTCTGCTTACGTGGTTGGATCGCGGCAAGATACCGAGTGCCGTCGCCGACGGGCAATACATGTGCGGCATCCGACTTCGTGGGTGTCTTGTAGGAACCTTCCAGCGTGAAACCCAACACCAACGGATAGGTGTCCTTCGATTTATCGGCATACACAAGATCGACATACCCGTAGGTTTCAAGTACTCGTCCCGCCGGCAAGGTGCAACCAAGCAGGTAGATCCGCTCGACTTCGCAACCGACGCTCACCAGACCGGCACCTCTGTCAGGAATCCAGGTGAACGCGTCCTGAAACTCGCGGAAAGGAACGGGACCGCTGGTGATTATCGTTGATCGTCGGGCCGTTTGATCTTTAGCGCCGGTCGTCGTATCCCAGTTCTTCGGCATGCCTTTTCGGAAGTCGATCGTCAGTTCGGGCCCGGCTTCGATCTTCTCGACGCCCAGCCAGGCATAAGCACCATCGGCATTGCCGTCTACCAGTTGAAATCGGACGGTTCGTTCCTTGAGATCGGCGACGTCCCATTCGCACGCCTGAAGCGCGTCGTTGCCCGGAGCGGGAGTCTTGCGAAGTATCTTGCCGGTTTTATTGTCGATCAGTGCGGCATAATTCTGATTTCGGCCGCCGCCCTGACCGTCATGGCCGCGGATAGTGAAGCGAATGCGATCCACCGAAAGCTTGAAGGGCGGCGAACCGATCGCGCCGGTTTGCTGCTCGCCGCCGACAAGCGACGAAAGGTAAGGTTCGGTCGGGCGATTGCCGCCATCACGCTTGCAGATACCCCAGGGCTTGCCGGAGCCTCGTGAGCATTCGGCCGAGTAATAGCCAGACTCGGCCAGCACGGCGGTTGATGTGCAAATCAAGATCAAGGTAACAGCGGCGGATACGGCGAGCCGCGATGGAAAAAGGCGAAGCAGTGGGCTCATAGTGATCATACTTTCTCTCAATAGTTCAAGCCTGTCAAAGACAACTTTACATTCCACAGACAATGCAAAGCTTAATAGACATCATTGTACCCGGCAAATTTCCCGCATGCAATCTCCCGCACGGGCGATTCCTACTTCATGTAGGGTGGGCCGAGCGAAGCGAGCCCCATCCTCATCTTCCACGACTTTCTCCTTTCCTTTGCGGCTTTGCGTGAGATTTTGTTCCGAATGACAAACCTCACGCAAAGACGCGAAGACGCAGAGAGTCCATAATCGCGAATATCTTCCTTTTGCTCCCTATTTTTTGCTTGAATGATCTCTTTGATCCAAAATGTCACTATGTAGTTTTCTTTCAATACGAATCCCGACGAGATACCCACAGTACGTCACGAATAAATAGGGCAACATTACAAAGAAATAAAAGCTGAGATTGTCGGACTCAATCGCCAAAAAAAACCTATCGAAAAGTTGATGCTTTTGCAGTCCGGTAGTAGGAAATGGCATAAAGACAGCAAGTAAATAAACCAAGGCCATGAAAGCAAAGTATACAATGGTCATCACTATGATGTGGTACTCTATAGCCTTCTTACGGAAGTCATGCGAATTTCCTACGGGCAGCTCAGCAGTGGAAGGTTTTGTATCGCGCGTATCCTGAACGTCATGATTTTCTTCTAGTCGGTTGATATTTCTACTTGAATTCATTATTACCTTCCACTTGGTAATTATGACATTTCATGGAAGAGAGTGAAAAGCCAGGATATATCCGGGAAAAGCAGCAAGCGTGAGTTTCAACATTAATGTTAATTAGCGTATATCAGTGTTCCCAGTATCCTTTCCTGAATCTCCCGAAACATCATTTTCATCGAACGGCAGTTCAATATCGTCAGGATGTACTCTCTTGACTTTCCCATCTTCCCACATGATAACGGGCGTGTCGGTCTCCCTGGCCCGCTGCACGACCTTTAGCGCCGCCTGCCGAAATGCAGCATCCGCCTTTTCTGTCATCGACATATCTTCTTTCCGTTTTGCCATGACATTACTTCTCCATGTTTCGCGTAATCTGTTCGTATAGATCGTTCATGAGTATATCTGTATCCCCATCTTCATTCTGGGCAACAACAGTTGGCGGCAGTTCCGTGGCAACGTGGAACAAACATACCTATTCATACTGTAATCTTAGTGAAGATCAAGACAATAAGCGAAAACACTTGTCCCTCCTCGCTTCCGCTTCGCGCTGAGTGTAGTATCCCATTTTCAAAACCAAACACAAGCTTCCCCGTGCTCATGGCTCTAGGCTCATATCTCATGGCTCAAAGCCCATACCTCACAGCTCTACCGCCCCCACAACCTGCCAAAATGACATGTCCCCACCACCATGAAAAACAACATTTCTCCAGCAAAAAAAACCTCCTCCACACAAATCATTACCACACAAAGACTTACAATTCACCTCCCGCCTTGGCACGCCGCTTGCATTAAAAGGGGCTCTAAAAGTGGATCGGCTGCCAATTATGGCTCAACGTCCGCTCTTTATGAGTCGTGAACATTAGCACCCAGGTGTTGTTTATTGTTAAAGCCCGGGTGATGTCGTATTTTTCGCCAGCAACAGGAGGAATCCGCTGTGGCAAAACAGATGGTCTTTGAAGACGAAGCTCGGCAGCCGTTGGCTGTCGGCGTTTCGAAGTTGGCTCGGGCCGTGGTCAGTACGCTTGGTCCGCGTGGACGCAACGCCGTATTGGACAAGGGCTGGGGCGCTCCGAAAATAACTAAAGACGGCGTAACCGTCGCCGAGGACATCGACCTCGACGATCCTTACGAGAACCTTGGCGCGCAATTGGTCAAAGAAGCGGCCAGCAAAACGAACGAGGTGGCCGGCGACGGCACGACGACCGCCACGCT
>JAFGTN010000364.1 GCA_016934075.1 Pirellulales bacterium | reverse complement strand
TCTGCGGCGTTTAGATATAATTTGCCGGCTGCGCCGCCAATTTATATCTAAGTGCCCTTGACTCGCAATTTTGCAAAAGTCCAGTACTAACCCGAAGCGCAAGCGAGGAGAAATTATGAGTAAACGTTGCACCTCCTCGCTTGCGCTTCGCGCTTAGTATATCACCTCAGATTCTATATCTTAATTCTTCACAACATCATGGTGCGTCACGGACGCACCCTACGGACTGCTCAAACCTGACAACTTTATCACGGGCGGAATTTAACGAGAGAGTCACAAAATGTCGAAACTTTTAGTCGGTACGGCAACGGTTGATATTACACCTCCGACCGGGATGCCCATGGTGGGTAATTTTCGGGACGATTATGCCGCGCGAGGCAAGCATGATCCGCTCTGCGCGAAAGCCGTGGTGTTCGCCGAACCCGGCGGCATCAAGGCCGCGCGAGTTGTGCTGGATCTGTGTTTCATCGATGGGAATAACGTCGCGGTGATGCGCCAGTACATTGCCGACCATTGCGACGTTCCCCCGCAAAACGTGATGATAGGAGCTACGCATACCCATAGCGGACCTGCCACAAGCCCCTGGTTGGATTTCGATTTCGACTTGGACAACATGCGGCCACAGGTCGAAACAATTCTTACAAAAGCGGCCAGTTCGGTCGTGCTTGCCAACGAGAAACTGGTGCCGGCTGATCTGGCCGTGGGACGTAGCAGCGAGGATCGGGTTTCCTTCAACCGCCGTCTGCGCCGTAAAGACGGCAGCACGCAGATGAACTGGGAGGCTCTCTCGCCGGACTTCGATCCCGACGAGATCGATGCGCCTTGGGGAACGGTCGACTATGAAATGCTTTGTTTGACCATTGAGCGCGACGGTCAACCGGCAGCCGCCTCCGTCAATTTCGCTCTCCACCCGGCCATTCTTGCCGGCGATAACTGGCTCTATTCGGCCGACTTTCCCGGCTATGTGGCCGAGTCGATGCAAAAAACGTTGGGCGAAGATTTCTTTTGTCAATACATCAACGGCTGTTGCGGCAACGTCAACCACATCGACTACAAGGACTCGAACCAGGGACGGGGTTTCAATATGACACAGCGCGTGGGCTATATGCTGGGCGCTGCCGCCCACCAGGCCGTGGCCAAACGAAAGCCGGTTTCCAGCACGCCGCTGGCGGTAGCCACGGACCTGGTCTGCTTGGAACACGCTAAAATCACGGATGAACAACTCGACTGGAGCAAGAAAGTCCTAGACGAAGCAGCCAGGAATCCGCCCAAGGGCCTGGTTGACGGACTACCGGATGCCTACTATGCCAAAACATATCTGAGCATGTTCGAGAAACAGGATCAGCCGGACCAGGTCGAGGTGATGTCGATTCGCATCGGCGAAGTTGCCCTGGTGGGGCTGCCGGGCGAGATTTTCTGCGAGTTCGGTATCGATATCAAACGTCGCTCGCCCGCCGCATATACGCTCATCGGTGAACTTTGCGGCGATTCGATCGGGTATGTTCCCACCAAGGAGTCATTCGTGCAGGGTGGATACGAGCCAATGACCGGCACAACATTATACGAAGAAGAGGCCGGCAATAAGCTTACCGAAGCGGTAATGTCACAGTTGCAGCGGCTTTATTCCGAGTGAATGCTAGATAGGTAACAATAATTGTTAGAAAGCTTACGTTGCTCGACATACTAACCCGAAGCGCAAGCGAAGGGAGGGCAACGTTTTACTTTCCTACTTCCCTTCGCTTGCGCTTCGGGTTAGTATGCATCAAGAGTTTTCTGCAAAGTGGCCGCCCCTCATCTTGGCTAAAGCACCCACATTTCCCACTGTTCCATGTGGCGTTCTAGTGATTTTCCCCAGCCCACAAATAATTGCCGAACTGGCGTAGGCTGTTTTGGCATGGGGGTATAGAATATGTGATTGAAATTATAGGGGAAAATCCGACTCGCTTGACGAGTCGCTGGCTGTGTGCAAGGAGGCCCCAATGCCAAACTGGCCGTTTCGGTTCGTACATGCTGCCGACTTCCATCTGGAGATGCCGCCATTCGGCGTGACTGAAGTTCCAGAACATCTCCGTGAGTTGTTCTTGGAATCCGCCTATATGGCGGCCGAACGAGTTTTCGAGACAGTCATTGCCGAGGAGGCTGATTTTCTCGTGCTTTGTGGCGATATTTTGCGATGCGAGCACACAGGACCACGCGGACCGTTGTTCCTGGTCGACCAGTTCGAACGGTTGGCGTCACGAGGGATCGGCGTATATTGGGCGTCGGGTCGCGTTGATCCGCACAACGCCTGGCCGCCCTCGATTCGACTACCGAATAATGTGCATCTTTTCCCACAGAGTCTTGGAGAACGGGGGCGACCTGAGGAGTTCATCCACCGTCGCGACGGAACGCCCATGGTGCGACTGATCGGTGCGGGGTGTGCCAAGAAGGGGCGTATCCATGTGGCCGATTTCGACCCCTCCGAGCCGGGGCTGTTTGCGATTGCGGTTACACACGGTCGAGCCGATGCGGCCGATTTCGAGACATCGCGTGTGGATTACTGGGCATTGGGCGGTCGGCACCAGCAGTCGACAATCTTGCATTCGAATCCCATGGCGCACTATTCCGGCAGCCCCCAAGGTCGCCAGCCCGAGGAGACCGGGACCCACGGTTGCACGCTTGTACAAGTTGACGAACATTCGCAAATTCAGATATCGCAGATTCCCACCGACGTGTTGCGTTGGCATTCTCAAGAGATCGAGGTTGACGAGACCACCACGCCGGAGCAGCTCGAATCCATTCTGCAAGAACGCACGCGGTCGCTGATCGATAGCACGCCTGGAACCGACCAGTTGATTTCCTGGACGGTGACCGGTTCGGGCCCTTTGCTCACGCGTCTGCGTAGCGGTCCGATTGCCGGTCAATATCTGGAAAAGATCCGCGCGATTTTCGGAGCGACTACTCCGGCCACTTGGAGCGTGAGCCTCTCGGCCAAGATGACAGCCAGTCCGCCGCGCGAGTGGTACGAGCCGTCGACTATCCGCGGCGATTTTCTGCAAACGATCAAGTATCTCAAGAAGGAACCGGACGAGCCCTTGCCCCTGGAGTGCTATTTACCGGAAGGGGCTGGTGAAGACCTCTTGAGCGTGGCAGCGGTGGGCAGAGGTGGCAGGCGTCGCAACGTGCTTCACGACGCCGCCCTGCTTGGCGTCGACCTGCTAACCGGAGAGGAGGTCCGCTCATGAAGATTACAGCCCTGAAGGTAAACGGATTCGGCGTATGGAGCGGTCTTACGCTCGACGATCTTTCCGACGAGTTGAATGTCTTTTGCGGACCCAACGAGGCCGGCAAAACTACGTTGCTGCAATTTGTGCGGGCCGTGTTGTACGGTTTTTCGCCCGAACGGATGCGTTATCTGCCTCCGCTGCGCGGCGGACGGCCCGGCGGTCTGGTCGACCTCGATTCGCAGCAAGGCACTTTCCAGGTCGAGCGTCACAACGACCATACCGACAAAAACGGTCGCGCGCCGGCCGTGTTGACGGCCGCCGACGGCACGCGACAGCCCGAGCCTCTTTTGAACCAGGTTCTCTGCAACGTAGATGAAGCGGTTTTCAGCAATGTTTTCGCCTTCGGGCTACAAGAGATTCAGCAACTCGGTTCGCTGGGCGACACGGAAGCGGCCGAACTGCTTTTCAGTCTCACAACCGGCTTGGACCGCGTTTCGCTAGTCGAGGTGATGCGGGAGCTCGAAGCTTCGCGTAACCGCCTGCTGGGAGCCGATGGCAACTCGGGCCAGATCGTACAACTATTGGCCGATCGAAATCGCATAAAACATGAGATTGAAGATCTTGGCTCGTTGACAGCGAGTTACGGTCGACTGGCCACACAGCGGAACCACTTGGACCGTGATCTGGGACGTCTGGAAGAGGAACAATTGCGATTGCGGCACGATACCCGCTCTGTAGAAATCGCCGTCTCAAATCGTTCGCGCTGGGAAGCCCGCATCGATGTCGAGGCTCGCTTGGCCGGTCTGCGCCAGTTCGGAACGATACCGGAGGGTGCCGTTGCAAGATTGGAGCGGATCGATGCCGCCGTGGCCAAGAACCGCAATAAGCTCGCGCGGCTGGCCGATCGACGCCGCCGTCTGCGGAGCGAGGCTCGTAGTATCCAGATCAACGACGAGCTCTGCCGCCGGACTGCACGAGTCGAGGCTCTTTACGAGCAGAAGAACTGGTTGGGCACGCTTGAGAATCGCACGGCCGAACTCAAGTTGGAAAGCGAACAGATCCGCGCCGAACTGGCCGCCGAATACGAAAGCCTTGGGCTGACCAGTGTTAAGCAATCGAGCGATACTCGTGAAGCTGCTTTACCGCAATTGGGGCGTCGTCAGTTAAGGCGGTTGCGCGGCCCCATGGCCGAAGTTCGTCGCTACCACCATGAACTCGAAGACACGCAAAAAGAAATCGCTACGGCCACCGATGCGGCCCAAGAGGCTTCGCGACAGATAGCGACCTCGCTGGGAACGACCGAGCAGGCCGACCTGTCAACGGCTATCAACGGTGCGGGCAACCTGGTATCCCAGTTCCGACGACGCGTGCAACTCGACGAGCGGATCGAACAGATGGAGCAATATCAGGCCGAACTGGGATCGCAAATACGCGGCCTGCTGGAAGGTCAGGTAATGCCCGCCTGGATGCCCATCAGCTTGGGCGCGGCTTTTGTGTGTGGTGCGATAATGGTTGTGACCGGGTTTTTCTGGCCCGGTTTGTTCGGCGGTTTTGGCTGGCTTGCGGTAACATTGGGCATAGTCGGTCTGGCTGCCGGAGTGGGGGCCAAGTTCTATTTCGAGCGTTCCAACGCGAACCGGCTGGAATCCTGTCAGAAGCAACTGAGCATGATCCGGGTGCAGATCAAGGAGGCCGTCGCCGATCGCGACGCGCTCGACGAGTTGATGCCGGCTGGTATCAAACCGTCCCAAGGCCGGCTGGAAAACGCCCAGAGTGAGCTGGCGGCGTTGGAAGAGCTGATGCCCATCGAAGCGCGCCGCCAATCAGCCCAGCAAGAAGCCGACGCCGCGCTTGGGCGCGCTACTCGGATTGAAGAAGAGCTTTCGCGGGCGCGACGCCGTTGGCGCGAGGCTTTGCAATCTGCCGGTTTGCCTGAGAATCTTTCGCCCAAGCAGGTTCGCCTGCTCTCGCGTCGTTGCGATCACTTGGAAGAGCTTTCCGGACGCCTGGAACGCTGCCGCGAGGAGCTTCATCACCGCGGCGAGGAATTGCGCGGCATTACCGGGCGGATTTATCAATTGGCATCGGATACGGGAGTATCGGCGAGCGGCGATCAACCTGCCCGGCTGTTAGATCGCCTCTTCGAGCAACTCAACCATCAACAGGCATTACTGAACCGTCGGCAGACTTTACGGGATCAATCCCGCGGTTTGCAACGAGTTCGGACCAAGCGAGAAAAGGTCATCCGCCGGCTCAGACGTCGCCGCCGCGAGCTTTTCCAGCAAGCAGGTGCAGCCGACGAACACGATTTCCGTGAAAAGGCTTCCCGGCGCGAAAAAGCCGAAACGCTCAATCGGGAGTTGGAAGCCCTACGCGCTGAAATCGAAGCGACCGTTGGCGGGCATTGTCCACAGAGCGAAATCGCAGAGTTATTGGACAACTATTCCAGCGAGACGTTGGAAAAACGCTGGGATGAGAACACCAAACGTCTGGAAGAGATTGAGGTGCAGATCCGCGAACGTTTCGAGCAACGAGGCAAGTTGACGGAGAAGCTCAAAGTGCTGGCGGACGACCGACGCCCGGCTGAAAGACAGCTAGAGCTGTCGATCGTCAAGCAACGTCTGAAAGAATCCATACGTCGCTGGCGAGTGCTGGCATTGACCAACGGCATCCTGCAGAATATTCGCATTGCTTACGAAAAAGACCGCCAACCAGCCACTCTGCAAGAGGCATCGGGTTACTTGCGGCGGCTTACCGAGGGCCGTTACACCCGTGTCTGGACGCCCTTGGGCGAGGACGTGTTGCGAGTTGATGACGCGGCGGGCGAGTCGTTGCCCTGCGAGGTTCTCAGCCGTGGAACTCGCGAGCAGTTGTTCCTCAGTCTGCGGTTGGCGTTGGTCAGTTCCTATGCACGTCGTGGCGCGAAACTGCCGTTGATATTGGACGATGTTTTGGTGAATTTCGATACAAAGCGAGCCAGGGCGGCTGCCAATGTGCTGGCCGATTTTGCTCGAGCCGGTCACCAACTGCTGGTGTTCACGTGTCACGACCATATACTGAAGCTATTCCGTTCGTTGAATGTCCGTGTTTCTCGCCTGCCGGATAACTCCATGCCTGGTGAAATCCATGACGAAGTCGAGTTTATCGAGGACGATTTGCCGGTGGAGGAATTGCCCGAAGAAATTCCCGACGAAGACCAGCAAGAAGCCGCTGAGGCCGAAAAACCGGCCAAGAAGCCGAAGCAACCCAAGGCGTCGAAAAAGTCCAAACACAAAAAAGGCAGGAATCTCAAGCGAGCACAAGCGCGTCGCGCCATGGCCGAAGCGGAAGTTCAGTCCGAGGAAGACGAATCACACGACGAGTCGGTAGTTGATGATGAAGAGCCTCAAACCGAGCACGATCCGTCATTCGAGACGACAGTTTTCGAGGAAGCCGAAGAAGAGGAAAATCACGAACTGGGTGGGCTTGAAGAGTTGATGAACAACGAAGAGGCTTTCGAGTGGGAGTTGGCTTCGGACGAACCGGACGAGGAAGATGTGCTCGACGAAGACGTTGTCGACGGTGAGTTGGACGACGAGGAAGAGTACGAGTATGAGGAGTACGAAGAGGAAGAGGAATTAGAAGACGAGGATGATCTTTACGACGCCGCGTAGTTCTTGCAGTGAGTGAACAAGCCACTCCGGTAAATGTCAACCAGGCTTGTTCGTTTTATAAGCAGGTTCCGCCATCCCGGAGGAATCAACGTTCCACGGCATCCATACAACCCGTAGCGATTCGGTGCACAGGTCTTTTTTGAGTGGTTTCAAGGATAGCGATTCCAGATCGATAGACTCCGGCCTGAAATCCTTGTTTATCTTGTCACGATCCGCCGCGAACTGTTCCTCCAGGTCCGCCAACTGTTTTTGATATCCATCGAGTTTTTTCTGGGCGAGCTTGACGTCATCTCGTTGTTTAGCGGCGCTGCCGATGCTTTTGATCGATGACTTGGCGCGCCCCACATTGGCGGCGCTGGCCAGCTTGCGGCCGAAAAGAGCAGCCAGGATGGATGATCCGAACGAGGCTGCCGAATCGATCGATGCCTTGCGGAATTCACTCTGCTCGCGATCGATTCGCTCTTGGGCCGTCTGGATGCGTTGTTTTAAGGTCGCCAACTTGTGAGAATATCGCTTCCGCAGAGTTTCCACATTCTGATCGCGTTTTTCCCGAGCAAGTTGGGTCAGCCGTGCACGAAAATCACCTTCGCTTTCGCCGTAATACGAGCAGGCTTTTAACTCGGTGCACTTCCACAACGGCAACACCTGAGTACTATAGCAGAAATCCACCAGTTGTTTTTCCCAAGAGGCGTAGTTTTTAGATTGTATCATCTGGGGAGGCCATTCGGCGAAGGCTATGTCGGCTTGAGGCTGCTGGTGCAAGCCCTCAGGCTGATCTTCAATGGCTGTTGCCGCGTCCCATGGCGAGTTTATGTTTTCTTCGGCGAGCGGAGTCAAAAACACCCTGGTTTCCCACTGATCGATCTCGCATGAAGATTTTGAGAAATGTATCTTGATCCGTCCCAGCAGACCCGCCCGGTAGGTCGTTAAACATTCCTGCCCGGGTGGATAGGCGATGGGCAGAAAGCATTCTTTTGCGGCTGAAGGCAAATTGGGTCTTGTCGGCGCCGAGGCTACTTTTTCCGGCAGTGGTTGAGCGAGCGCCGGTTCGGCTTGCTTTTCTGGTTCATCAACTGCGGAAGATTTGCTTTTGGCGTCCTTCATGAGAGATTTGATTTGGCTGCGCGTCAGAGGGCCCCGCAAATACGACATTACCCACCGCGTTTGGAATACCAGCGGTTCGTCATCGTGGACGTTGTTCATCAGGAAGACGCGTTTTCCCAGTGCGGCCAGTATTTTATCCATAGTGCCGCGATCAAAAGCCGTACCGCTTTGCAGGGCCGCGCCCTCCAGTCCTTCCAGTACGCGAGCCTTGTCGCGCTCGGTCTGCAGCCTTCCCAGGAACCAGGTACCGATATTTGACAGCCCCCGATAGTCCAGATCGACGGGATTCTGAGTGGCCAAAACGACACCCAAGCCAAACGCGCGTGCTTGCTTCAAGAGCGTGAGCATGGGGCGTTTGCTGGGCGGATTGGCGGTAGGTGGAAAATAGCCGAAGACTTCGTCCATATACAACAGCGCCCTGAGGCTGGATGTTCCCTGCTGGCTTCGCGTCCATGCTACCACGGCGTTGAGCAGGATAGTAACAAAAAACATCCGCTTGCTTTCCGTCAGATGGGCGATCGAGATGATCGACAGTCTCGGCTTGCCCGAGGAGGTGTACAGCAGGTGGTTGATATCCAGCGGTTCGCCTTCCATCCAACCGGTAAAAGATGGTGATGCCAGCAGGTTGTTGAGGCTCATGGCCAGGTCCACTCGTTCCTTGCGCGGATAGAAGGTTTCCACGTCGACCACGCCGATGCGGTTTATGGGAGGATCTTGTATGTCTTGGATTATCGAAGCCACATCGGTATCGCGGCCCTCGCTCCAAGCGTGCTCCAGCAGTCTGGAAATTAGGATATGCTCGCGGCTGCGGACCGGATCGGCGTCTATTCCCAGCAAGGCAAGCAGACCCGAGACCGTTGAGGTAACGTGTTCGCGATAGGCGTCTGCGTCTTCGATCAATTCTTCGCTCGGAACTTCGAAAGATCGCAGGGCCGTCAGCGGCAGGCCGGAGTTACTACCAGGCGTGTAGATGGGTATATCCACGGACTGGCGCAGGCGGGCGATTCGTTGGGCATCTTGTCCCCAATCAGCCAGCCCCTTTTTCCAGAGTTCGGCTGTTTCGGCGGCGAACTGTTCGGGTGTCATGCCTTTTTGCTCAGCCTCGCTGTTATCGATCCAAGGCAGGAAGGAAGCCGTATCCAGTTGCGGAAAGCTCAGGGCCAAGTTGGCCAGATCGCCTTTAGGATCGATAATGATCGCCGGCACGGAGTCCATGGCGGCTTCTTCAAGCAGAGCCAGGCAAAGCCCCGTTTTACCGCTACCCGTCATACCCACGCACACGGCATGGGTTGTAAGATCTTTCGAGTCGTAGAGGATGAGTTCGTTTCGTAACTCGCGATGTTCCAGGTCATACCTTTTGCCCAGATAAAACGCGCCAAGCTTTTCGTAGTCTTCCACGTCTGATCTCCTGCATGGTTGGAATAGCCGTGAATGTCGTTTGTAGTTCCGCCCAGGCGGCAGCCACCTTGTCGAAACATACTCCCGGAATTTTCCTCTTCCGGCCGAAGCCGGTATTACAAACAACTCAGCCAAGCATTTTTTCACACCTAAGTACCTTGCATCCCGATACTCACGAGCCTAAACTGACTACAACTCTGTCTTCTATTCTCTGTCCTCTATCATCTATCCTCTATACTATGACTTCGCAAAGCAAAAAAGCAACCCTCCGCGAACCGCCCAAGAGTATTTGGGGGTCGTTGCGGTTTTTGGGGCCGGGATTGATTCTTTCGGCCGCCATCGTGGGATCGGGCGAGTTGATCGCCACCACTACGATGGGCGCCAAGGCGGGGTTCTCGCTGATCTGGTTGATACTTTTTGCCTGCTTGACCAAGATTGCCGTACAACTGGAGTACGGGAAGCACTGCATCACACACGGCAAGACGACCTTTGCGGCCTGGGATATGGGGGGCGGGCCGCGGATTTTCGGCACGCATTGGACCGTGCATGTAGGACTGCTTTACATGATCGCCGTGTTGGTGGGATTGGGCGTCGTGCTGGGCGGTTGCGCCCAAGTGGCCATGTACGCCTGGCCCGTGATGGGAATATGGGGTTGGTCGCTGGCGCTAATGGTGTTATTGGGACTGATGGTTTTTCATGGCGAGTATAAACCTATCGAGATCATCGCCGCGTTGTTGAACGTCGTTTTTGTCGGCGCGATAATTTTCTGCGTCTTTGCGTTGCAGACTACTCCCTATGCTTTTGGTTGGGGCGACATAGCCGAAGGGTTTTCGTTCAGGATCCCCTCCGGGACGCTGGCAATTGCCCTGGGAGTTTTCGGTATCGTGGGATTGAGTCCCGGAGAGATATTCATTTACCCGTCTTGGTGTCTGGAGAAAGGCTACGGTGCTTATGCCGGCGTCAGGGAGGACACAGACGAGTGGGCTCGGAGGGCGAAGGGCTGGATTCGCGTGATGACGATCGACGCCCTTTTTTCCATGCTGGTCTATTTGTTTGCCACGATAGCCTTTTATATTTTGGGTGCATCTATCCTGGCATCGCGTGAACTGCGTGACGGCAAC
>JAFGTN010000037.1 GCA_016934075.1 Pirellulales bacterium | reverse complement strand
CAGGCCTCTTCGCAAATTTCGAAACCAAGTTTCACGCCCGAACAATCGAAGACCATGTCGCCGATGGGGTATTCTTCGTTGTTGAAATTAATCGTGTCGCAAAAGCCCTCGGGCCAGGCTTGGAACCAACGAGGTTCGTAATGCAAACCGTCTCCGGCGAGGAAGCGTTTGGCCGAGAAACCGGCAATGCGACCGTCGACTACCAGTGCCGCCGTGTTGTAAAGGCGGTTGCGGTGCAAGATGGGCAGGCCCAGGCTGACGATGATGTCATTGGTCGACGGCAGGATCTCTTGTAGAACCTGGCCGGCCGTGCGCGCAAGGCTTTCGTTCTGGAAAGCGTCCTCGCAGCCATATCCGCAAATGCACAGCTCGGGCAGGCACAGCAAGCTGACACTTTGTGACCGGGCGGCCTCGATGGCATTCAATATGTTTTGCTTGTTGCCGTGCCAATCCATGGGCGTTTGGTTCAACACGGCCGCGGCTACCTTGACGCGGGTCATTTTTATGTGTCCTTGTTAGGCTATGAGCTATGATGTTGGAAGACTTCAGACTTCAGATTTCATGCTTGGGACTTGTACATTGAACATTGATCATTCATTCTTCATTCTGATTTCGACATTCGTCATTCCTGCCCTCTGCCCTCTATCCTCTATTTACGTATCCCCGGCACCGACTTTTCTGGCACTGAGTATGAGTTCCGTTTTCCTTTGGTGCAATCCCTCTTCCAATCCGGCCGGATAATCGTGGGGATTTTCGAAGCGTTTGATGCCGGAGTGGAACATATTGAGTTGTTCGGCGGCGCGGCGGCGGCTATTCTCCAGCGTTGGTGTTTGGTAAACACGCCGGCCTTCGCGAAACAGGGGTACCAGCAGATCTTCACCCTGGTCGAGGATAGTGATTTTTTTTCGGCGGGTGGCATCGGCCGGATCGACTATTGTACAAACATTTTCAGGCAACTCGTATTGCGTGTCGTATATTATGTCGCCCAAGGCATGGCCGTCATCTCGGCAGCGGCGGACTTGCAGGATACCGGGGCTGGAGACTTTTGCCGTTTGTTCTGACACTTTTACGCAGTTACGCCATGGGCCTTGGTCATCGCGAACGGCCGAGAGCTTGTATACTCCACCCAGTGCCGGCTGGTCGTGGGCCGTGATCAGTCGCGTTCCCACGCCCCATACCGAAATCTTGGCCCCTTGGTTTTTGAGACTGGTGATGAGGTGCTCGTCGAGATCGTTGGATGCCACAATGGCGGCTTTGGGGAATCCGGCTTCGTCCAGAATCCGTCGGGCTTCGATACTCAAATATGCCAGGTCGCCGGAATCCAGGCGGATACCGACCATCTCGTGGCCTTGCTCGCGAAGCATCCGGCCGACCTGTGTTGCTCTACGAACACCCTCGAGCGTATCGTAAGTGTCGACCAGAAAAACACAATTGTTGGGCATTGCCTGTGCATACATACGAAAGGCTTCTAGCTCATCGCCGAAACACATTACCCAGGAATGTGCGTGTGTGCCTCGTACGGGAATACCGAATAGGCGTCCGGCCAAGACGTTTGATGTGGCTGCACATCCGCCCAAATAGGCGGCGCGGCTGGCCGACAAGGCGCCGTCGATTCCTTGAGCTCTCCGCAAGCCGAACTCCAGCACAGGCTCGCCTTGAGCAGCCATGGTAACCCGTGCGGCCTTGGTGGCGATCAGCGTCTGGAAGTTGATGGCGTTGAGCAACATGCTCTCGATGATCTGCCCCTCGATAAGTGGGCCGCAAACACGTAGCAGTGGCTCATGTGGAAAAACCACGGTTCCCTCTGGGATACCATCGACGTCGCAACGGAATTTCAAGTTGCTCAGATAATCGAGGAAGCCCTTCTCGAAGAGTTTCTGGCCATCGTTGCCTTCAAGCGACGCCAGATATTCAATATCAGCCTTGTCGAAGTGTAAATTTTCCAGGTAATCGATGGCCATCGACAGCCCGGCCGTCAGAGTGAAACCGCCACGAAAGGGATTGGACCTGAAAAACAAGTGAAACACACCGTAACGTTCCTGCACGCCGGCTTTCCAATACGCGTTGGCCATCGTCAACTCGTAAAGATCGGTGAGCAGGTTTAATGTCGGGCGGTATAGTTGGTTAAGCATTAAGATCTGTGTGAATTTGAGGAGGTAGGGGTGATTGGGTAATGGCTTATTCTTTCGAACCCTGATTATTCCTGAATAATCCGGGTTAATTTACAGAGCATTCTTTATGGCAGATGGTTAATCATAGTGTCAATAAAACACTAAGTCAAGCCGTTTCGGGCTTGAATTCTTATGTTTTGTGCATTTTTATCCTTTCGCCACAACACCTGCAAAACAGGTAATCAGTGTCACGAATTATACGTCCGTAGGGGGTGTCATTATTGATCCGAGAGAATGTTATTGTTAGTATCATGGGGGTAAGCAATCCTACGGCATAGGAGCAGTTGGTTCGATAAGCGGACAACTGACAAGATCTAATGGGTGAGAGCAACGATTCCGAATCGTGGGCCTTTCCGAGGGTTGGCCCCGGCCAGGATAAAGGTTGTGGAAGAGACATGGACCGTGCCGCCACTGATGATCTTACGCATCTGCGATTTTTAGAGAATATGGAGCGGGTGGAGCGGGCGATCCGCAGTGCGGATGACCTCGAACAGATGCTTAAGGATGTGTTGGATACAATTCTTTCCATCTTCGGCGCTGATCGGGCGTTCTTACTCCATCCGGTCGATCCCGATGCGGAGTTTTTTTCGGTTCCCATGGAAAGTGCCCGTCCGGAATATCCCGGTGCCTTGGAACGGGGATTCGAGCTTTTTTCGGTACCTTCTTTGCAGGCACTTAGTCGAGATTTACTGGATAGTGACGGTCCGATGTCTATGGGAGGCGGTTCGGACAAGCCTATCCCGCCCGAACAGCAGAAGCAGTTTTCGATCAAATCGATGCTGTGCATGCCGATTTTTCCCAAGGTGGGACCACCTTGGGCTGTTGGGATTCATCAGTGTTCGCGGGAAAGGGAATGGACCAAGGAGGATAGGCAGCTATTTCAGGAGATCGGTCGTCGCGTGGCCGATTCGCTGAGCAGTTTTATCACACTGCGAGATCTTCGGCAGAGTGAAGAGAAGTACCGTTCTTTTTTTCAATGGTCGGCCGATTCCATGATACTTCTCGATGGCGATACCTT
The DNA here is from genome assembly GCA_016934075.1 of Pirellulales bacterium. Lineage (GTDB taxonomy): Bacteria > Planctomycetota > Planctomycetia > Pirellulales > Thermoguttaceae > JAFGTN01. The sequence goes on along the minus strand of JAFGTN010000037.1, from coordinate 3,629 downwards.
TGTGGATTGCAACGATGCCGTTGCCCGCATGTTTGGTTATCGAGACAGGGAAGCGGTGCTGGAGATGCATCCGTGGGATCTCTCGCCCGAATTTCAACCTGACGGGATATCTTCGCGCGATAAATCCGCGCAGTTATTGTCAAGATTGTCCCGGGAGCGGAGCGTGCGATTCGAGTGGTTGCACAAACGGGCCGACGGCGAGATTTTCCCTGCCGAGGTTGTTCTTACATACATTACGATTGGTGACAAAAACCTTGCCCACGGTGTGATACGCGATTTGACTGAACTGAAATCGGCCGAAGAGGCTTTGCGGCAGGGTGAGGAAAAATACCGCGCGCTTTTCGAGTGGTCGGCCGATCCTACCTTGCTTATCGACGGTGATACATTTATCAATTGCAATGATGCGGCCGTGCGAATGCTTCGCTATAATAATAAGGAAGAGTTGCTGCAAACGCATCCTTGGGAACTTTCGCCAGAATTTCAGCCAAACGGAAGGACTTCAAAAGAGAAGGCCGAGGAAATTCTTGCGAGCATGCCGATAGAGCGCAGTCGCCGGTTCGAGTGGACTCACCGACGCGCCGACGGCGAGCTTTTCCCGGCCGAGGTTTTACTGACTTATATCCCGGTCGGCGACAAACATTTAATTAACACAGTTTGGCGCGATTTGACCGAACTAAAAAAGGCCGAAAAAGAAGCCCGACATCTTCGTAATTTGCTTACAAATATCGTCAATTCCATGCCTTCGGTGCTGATCGGTGTCGATGTCGATGCGAGTGTCATGCAGTGGAATCGAATGGCGCAACATGTTACCGGAATTGCTCCCGAAGATGCCCAGGGAAAAGATTTGGCCAGCGTCTTTCCGCAATTGGCCGGCCAACTCGAGCATGTCAGACAGGCAATTGCGAAGGGTGAATCACGATCGGAATCCAAAATCCCCGCTACTGTCGACGGCGAAACGCATTTCTCGGATATCACGATCTATCCTTTGATTTCAAACGGGACCGAGGGCGCGGTAATCCGAATCGACGACGTTACCGAACGTGTTCGAGTCGAAGAGATGATGATTCAGTCGGAGAAAATGCTTTCGGTGGGAGGGCTGGCGGCCGGCATGGCCCATGAGATCAATAATCCATTGGCGGGAATTTTGCAAAGCGTACAAGTAATTCTCGATCGGATTTCACCCGACATGCCCGCCAACCAAAAAGTGGCCGATGAATATGGCATCAGCCTGAGTGCCTTGAACGAATATATGCAATCGAGAAAGATCATCGACCTGCTGGGGGGTGTTCATGCTTCGGGGCGGCGTGCAGCGAGAATAGTCGATAACATGCTGAGTTTCAGCAGGAAAAGCAGCACGGAGTACGGCAAGAAGAATCTGGTCGAGATTATCGACCGCACCGTGGAACTGGCGGCCAACGATTATATTGCCAAGAGAGATTTTCAGTTCCGCGATATCAAGATCACACGTCGCTACAGTTCTAACTTGCCGGACGTCCCCTGTGAAGAAACGGAAATTCAACAGGTGGTTTTAAATCTGTTGAAGAACGCGGCCCAAGCCATGGTCGACAGAGACGAACCGCACGCTCCGCCCGCTTTAACGATTAGCATTGCGCCGGATGAGGATATGGTTAAAATAGAAATTCAAGACAACGGGCCGGGGATGAGTGAGGCCGTGCGGCGACGTGTATTCGAACCGTTTTATACTACTAAAAGTGTTGGTGTGGGCACCGGTCTGGGGCTATCGGTTTCATATTTTATCATTACCGAAAAACACCAAGGAACTTTGTCGGTCGAGTCAGCGCTCGAGAAAGGCACCAACTTTATTATTCGGCTTCCAATGGAACGGACGAACATTCGCAGGGCCAGCGTTGGGGCTGGAGGAGAAGGAATGGGCTATGTGGAGTGAGAAATTATCTGATTGTTGGACTTTTACAAAATTGCGAGTCAAGGGCACTTAGATATAAATTGGCGGCGCAGCCGGCAAATTATATCTAAACGCCGCAGAGATGTTAACGTGTTATCAGCCTACGAATTATAGTCAGTCAAGACAATGCAAAAGAAATCTTCGCTTCGCAAAGCTTTCTTTTACATGTGCCCTTGACTCGCAATTTTGCAAAAGTCCAGTGATTATTGTGTTCAATGGCATAAACATTTTAGCCGTCGGTGTTCTTAGGTTGCATGGTTGAAATCTGTGCGGAGTCGAAAAGTGTAAAATGAAAGACAGACGCTCACAGCAGCAACGCGGGCCCTTGATCAACTCAAAAGAAATCGACACTCATACAGCCGAGAACGATTCGAATGCGCCCGAGCGCGTTTATACGATTCTGGCCATGGAAGATGATGATATTGTGCGTCAAAGCCTGGCCGCCTATCTAACCGACCGCGGTTACAAAGTGCTGGAAGCTCCTAATGGTCGCGTTGGCCTGGAGATTTTTCACGAGAAAAAACCGGATTTGATTCTGGTCGACTTGCGTATGCCCGAAGTCGACGGATTGGAAGTCATCGGCACAGTTGCCGGCGAATCGCCAAATACTCCGTTGATCGTCGTCTCCGGTAACAACGCTATCTCCAATGCCGTGGAAGCCTTGCATTTGGGCGCGTGGGACTATTTACTCAAGCCGATTGAAGATATGGCGATACTGTTGCACGCCGTGGAGATTTCGCTACAAAGGGCACGCTTGATCGAGGATAACCGCCGTTATCAAGAGCAACTTGAAGAGCTTGTGAAAAAGCGAACCGCTGAGTTGGAGGAAACCAATGAGGCTCTGGCTTTTGAAAACGCTCAGCGGAAGGTGATCCAAGCCCAGAGAGAAAAATTGATCGAGGTACTCGAGTCGAAGAATGCCGAACTAGAACGATTTACTTATACGGTTTCACATGACTTGAAAAGTCCGCTAATTACCATGAAGGGTTTTCTGGGTATTTTAGAGAAAGACCTGGGGGAACATTGTACCGGCGATATAAAAGAGCATCTGGACCGAATTGACAGGGCCGCCGACCGCATGTTCCTTTTCCTGGGGGACCTTTTGGAACTCTCTCGCATCGGAAGTCTGGTAAATCCACCTACCGACGTTTCATTAACGGAATTGGCGCGAGAGGTTGTCGACCAGGTCAACGCCCAAATCGAGAAACACAAAGTTCAAGTGGAGATTGCGGATGATATGCCCATTGTCCATGGAGACAGAGTGCGTTTGGGAGAAGTCTTACAGAACATGATAGAAAATGCCGTGAAGTATATGGGCGGTCAAACAAACCCGAAAATCGAAATCGGCATGCGTTCAGGCGGCGAAGAGTCGGTTTTCTTCGTCCGCGATAATGGAATCGGAATAGATCCACTCTTCCAGGACAAAATCTTCGGGCTTTTCGACAAACTGGATCCACAATCCGAAGGAAGTGGTGTGGGATTGTCGCTTGTCAAGCGGATCCTTGAAGTGCACGGCGGGCGAATCTGGGTCGAGTCGGAGGGCGAGGGGAAAGGTTCGACTTTTTGCTTCACGCTTGCCGTACCGGCTGAGGTTTCATCGGCTGATCTGGGCTGATATCTGGACTTTTGCAAAATTGCGAGTCAAGGGCACTTAGATATAAATTGGCGGCGCAGCCGGCAAATTATATCTAAACACCACAGAGAT
>JAFGTN010000363.1 GCA_016934075.1 Pirellulales bacterium | reverse complement strand
GCCGCATCGACGCCCTGCAACAGGCCGCGCGTGAAATGATGCCCTGCGCGGCGGCGGCCATGGTCATGTTCATCCTGGCCGCGTCCATCGAGGCTTTCATCTCGCCCTCGGCGGCCCCTTATTGGGTCAAAGCCAGCGTGGCTGTGTTCTCGGCCGGAACCCTCGTCTGGTATTTTGTGATCCTGGGCTATCCGCGCGAAAGCAAAAACGCATTCCTGCAAGAAGATCTTACAAGCGAGGGGCAAAATGCAACTGAATGAAACGCAAATCGTTATCCGCGAGCGGCCTTTTATCGACATCCTCGATCTGTCGTTGCGGGTGGCGCGCGCCTATGCGGGACCTTTGTGTGTAGCGTTTTTTGCGGGAATAGTGCCGTTTTTTGTTCTTAATACCTGGCTCTTGTCGGAGTTTATCACGACGGGGCTGGAGATAAGCATTTCTCCCTGGTACGGATTCTGGTTGATGATTCTGGTCGTTTGGGAAATCCCCCTGGCAACCGCGCCGGCCACGCTGTTTTTGGGGCAGGCGTTGTTCGAGAGCGAACAATCGCCGGGCATGGTGGCCGCCCGTCGTGTAGTAGGCGATCTGTGGCGAGTGTTGCCGCAAGTGCTTTTCTATAACGTACTGGTCCGCCCTTTCCTGGTTTTGCCGGTTTTCACTTGGATCTGGTTGTTTTCATCCAGGGCGTATCTGAACGAGGTAATCTTGCTGGAGCGTAATCCCTTCAGGCAGACTTCGCTGGAAAGGCCCTCGACATCACGGCGGGCCAGGGCATTGCATGCCTCGCACAGTGGTGATATTCTGACGCGGTGGATTTTTTCGGTACTTGTGGGCATACTACTATACCTGGTTTTTATCGGTTCGATATGGATCGTGCACGGGTTGTTGTTTGATGGCTGGGATTTCGATGCCTTGATAGTACACTATGCCCAACTGGCCTTATGGATGGTGGTTTGTTTTTTTACCGTCGTACGTTTTTTAAGTTACCTCGACTTGCGGATTCGCCGTGAGGGCTGGGAGGTTGAACTTTTGTTGCGGAGCGAACACGCCCGCCTTACAAAATCGCCCAGCACCGGTTGATCGATATGATACGAATCTCGATGACAGCCCTGATTTGTCTTGCAGTAGCCCCGAGTGCCATGGATGCCGCAGGTATGTTTCGATCGGTATCTAACGATGTGCCGCACATATATTCCTCGTTAGCCCGGCCGCCTGCTGCCGGTGGCCTTGCAAGCCCGTCGCGGGCAACGGGGCTAACAGACGTTATTTGTTATGCGGCACCTGCCTCCGATGACCCCTCAATCGAAGCCGGTCGTGAGGCGCTTTCCGGCCACCCGGCTTATCCCTGGTACGATGCCGAGAAAGACGCTCTGGAGCGTATCGACGTGAAACAGCCCGAGGTGGGATTCTGGGAGTGGTTTTGGGATCTCTTTCCCGATTGGAACTGGGGTGGAGGCGGTGGTGGTGGTCGAGGCGGGGGCGGCGGTCTGTCCACATTTTTGCAAGTGTTGGCTTATGGACTGATTGTGGTCGTTGCATTGGTGCTGGTGTTTTTCCTGGTGCGGACGTTCGTCAGGCGGGAGGATTTCGAGCCGGGACGAGTGGCCAGTGGATCCAAAGACGAGGAGGCCGAAGGGCGCCGCCGCATCGAAGCGTTACCGTTTAAACTCGCGCCCGATATGTCGAATCTGTTGGATGCGGCACGCTATTATCGCGACCGGGGCGAGTTCGGCGAGGCAGTGAAGTATCTGTTCAGTTATCAGTTGGTGCAATTGGACCGCTATCATTTGATCCGTATGACCCGCGGTAAGACCAATCGGCAATATCTTCGCGAACTCGGCCGAGGGCATAACCTGTGCCCGCACCTTGAAGAAACGATGAAGGTCTTCGAAGACTTTTTCTTCGGCAACCGCGTAATCCGCAGACCGCGTTTCGAAGCCTGCTGGTCGCGAGTCTCGAACTTCGACACGCAACTGGTGTCTATTCAAACGAACGGTCAGAATGGAACATAGAGAGATGTATGTAATTTGATGAATTATTATGGATGGGTAGCCCTGATAGCTTGTCTATCAGGGCGGCGAAGCCGCAAGAGGCTACCGAGGTGATTCGATTTCCTCTTGTGCCCGCCGCACCCCGATAGGCGAGCTATCGGGGCTACCCATTTCGCAACGACTTCGCAAAGCACTTAACCGAATGCCCAATACACAATCACACAAAAACGAATCGAAAAGCAAAGCCCGCACGACCGTGATGGTTGTTTTGTTATCGGTAGGCGCTTTGATCCTAGTCGCCGGCGGTATTTATCTCGTCACCCGGCCGGTCGACGATATCGAAACGGCCTACGGTTGCCGACGATCGGGTGGCGCGACCACCAGTGTCAACGGTACTGCCGTTTTATGTGAGATGTTCGAGCAGTCCGGCCATCGTGTTTATTCTCGCTCGACGCTTACTCCCAAATTGCGCAAGCGCGCCGATTGCATTGTCTGGTTCCCCGATAACTTCGATATGCCTTCGAATAAAACTCGCCAATGGTTGGAAGAGTGGCTATCCGAGTGGCCCGGACGGACGTTGATTTATATCGGTCGCGATTTCGACGCTGCTGCCCACTATTGGAAGACGATCAAGCCTACGGCCCCGAAGGACCAACGCATTGAGATCCAGAGCCGCTTAACCGAGCAGAGACGGGACCTTGATGGCCGTCGTACATCTGTAAAACAACCGCAGGAGTGCGATTGGTTCACATATGAAAACAAGCTCAAGTACCGCAAGGTTCGTACACTCGAAGGCGACGCCGAATGGTGTGCTGATATCGACGCATCGAAACTGGAGATAGAACTAAACGGACGCATGAAACCCGGCGCCGGCGCGCGGGTGGTGTTGGGATCGCAGGGCGATATGCTCGTCAGCCGTCAGCCCATAGGCGACGGGCAATTGATCGTGGTTGCCAATGGTTCGTTCTTACTGAACTTGCCGCTTGTTAACCACGAGCACCGTCGCCTGGCCGGTCGACTGATCGACCAGATCGGCCCGCCGAACCAGTCGGTGGTTTTTCTCGAAAGCAGGTGGCGCGATCCGCCCATCTCGTCGAGCGAATTCCCGGGTGGCGGGCAGAGCGGATTTGCGATATTAGGCATCTGGCCGACCAATTGGATATTGCTCCAAGCAGCCGTCGTGGGCATTATATTCTGCTTCTGGAAAGTGCCTATCTTCGGAACTCCGCGGAGCGCCAGGCGAGAAACGATGAGCGATTTCGGCCGGCATGTCGATGCCATGGGCGAGTTGCTTGCGCTCTCTGGCGATGAAGCGTTTGCCCATGCACGCTTGCGGCAGTACAAGCAGGCGATGCGTGGGGAGGACAGAGGGTAGGAATGTCGAATGCCGAAATCAGAATGAGGAAAGAATGAAGAATGACCAATGAACAATGACCAATGAACAATGATCAATGAACAATGGTCAATGTCCAATGATCAATTCTCAATCCTCATACCTGAAAACTGACAACTGACAACTGATAACTGAGAACTGATACTTACATTTACAAGATTGAATTATTGAAACGATGTCCGATAACGAAAACACATTACCTCCGCAAGATCAGTCTCCACCCACATCGGGAAACCTTTCTGGTGGTGAAAAGAAATTGCCGGAGGCGCGTATTGTCGATAAACCGGATGGAATCAAGCCGGTAGCGAGAACAACATCCCTTGAAGACCGGCCCAGGCACCCTTTGTTCGATCGCATTCTGGAGCAGGTGAGCCGCATATTTGTGGGTCAGGATGAATTAGTACAAGGCACACTGGTGGCGCTTTTTTCCGGAGGGCATGTGTTGATAGAAAGCGTGCCCGGGCTGGGGAAGACGCTCTTCGTGCGGGTGTTGGGAAAGATATTGGGTTGCCAGTTCGGGCGGATCCAGTTTACGGCCGACTTGATGCCATCGGATATTACGGGCTCGCCGATTTGGGATGCCAAGGCACAGGATTTCCGTTTTCGTCCCGGCCCGGTCTTTACTCAACTGCTTCTGGCCGACGAGATTAACCGTTCACCGGCCAAAACTCACGCCGCGCTTCTGGAGATCATGCAGGAGTATCGTGTTACGGTCGAGCGGACCGTGCACAAGCTCAAGCAGCCGTTTCTGGTCATGGCCACGCAAAATCCCATCGAGTCGGAAGGCACCTACAACCTGCCCGAGGCACAGTTGGACCGTTTTCTCTTCAAGCTGATATTGAACTATCCATCGGCCGAAGAAGAGGCCCGCATTCTCCAGATGCACAGCACCCGCGTCTCGCTCGAATCGCGGCTGGCCGAGTTGGAGACGGTGACCTCGCCCGAGGAAATTGTCGAGATTGGCCTGCGCTGCGGTCAGGTGCAAGTCGATACGAAGCTGGTGAATTTCATCAATCAGATGGTTCGAACGACTCGTGAATGGCCGCAGTTCCACATGGGTGCTTCGCCGCGTGCCGGTCTGGCCTTGATGCAGGGCGCGCGGACGCTGGCGGCTTTTAACGGCCGCGACTATGCCGTGCCCGACGACGTGGTCGAACTAGCCCTGCCGTCACTGAGGCACCGCGTTATCCTTTCGGCAGAAGCCGAGGTCGAGGGACACAGCGTGGACGACCTGCTGCGTTCATTGATAGGTTCGCTGGAGGTACCCCGTCTGTGACCGCGTTTTTTTGGGCACTATTGAAGCTTGCGGGCATATGCCTGCCGCTGGCCGCGCTGGCCTGGTGGTTCCGGGTGTTTCCCACCAGGAAACTGGTGCTGTTGGCCATCGTGCCGGCCGTGTTGACTCTTCTGTTGCTGGCCTCTGAAAAAGCATTGTTCTTGGTAGTGATCGCCGACGTTGTGTTGGCTTGTCTGCTGGCGGCTGATTTGGCGACCTTGCCGGCTCGGGCCGCTTTTTCGGTCGAGCGCGCGGCGGGGCGGATTCTTTCGCTGAAGAAACCGCATACGGTTACGCTGAGTGTATTGAATCACACGGGGCGCGAGTTCGATGTTACTGTTCGCGACGGTGTTGACGATGACCTTTGCCCCAGGCCGGGCGAATTCGAGGAAACACTGCCGGCTCGCAGCCGCCTGGTGCTGGAATATACGCTCCGCGCACGGCGAAGAGGCGCATTTATAATTTCGGCCGCGCATATTCGTGTAGGCAGCCGCATGGGACTCTGGCACCGGTACTTGGTTTATCCGTTTCTGAGCACGATTCACGTCTATCCCGACATGCAGCAGTTGGGGCAATATGCCATGCTCGCCCGCACCGACCGGCTCAACTTACTGGGTGTGCGCCGCACGCGACGTATCGGTCAGGACCACGATTTCGAACGATTGCGGGATTATACGATCGACGATAACTACAAGCACATCGACTGGCGAGCCACCGCGCGGCGACGCAAGTTGACCGTACGGGACTATCAATCCAGCCAGTCGCAGCGGATCATCTTCCTCTTGGACTGCGGCCGCATGATGACCAACCAGGCGGCCGGGCTGAGCCTTTTGGACCACGGGCTGAACGCGCTATTGATGCTGGGCTACGTGGCCTTGCGGCAAAATGATTCGGTGGGTCTGATTGCGTTTTCCGATACAGTGCACGGCTATGTACCGCCCCGCTCGGGCATGAACCAGATGAACCGCCTGCTGCACGCCTCCTTCGACCGATTTCCCTCGCTTGTCGAGTCGCGATACGACCTGGCATTCCGCTACCTGGCCTCGCATTGCCGCAAACGTTCGCTGGTGGTGCTGATCACTAACGTGATAGACGAGGTCAACACCAATCAGATCGAACGCTATTTAACAAACCTCGTGGGCCGCCACCTGCCGCTAGGCGTGATGCTCCGCGACCGCAGCCTCTTCGACGCCGTGGACTACGATCCGCAAGAAACTCCAATCGCCCCTGCCGCAGACAAACGCTTCTGGCGAGCCGCCGCCGCGGCCGATATCCTCTCCTGGCGCAAGCAGGTTCT
>JAFGTN010000362.1 GCA_016934075.1 Pirellulales bacterium | reverse complement strand
GGCGGAAAGAACTCGCCGTAGAAGCCCCTTTGCGGCTGGTTGTATCCCACGCCTTCCACTGCACTAGAGTCGTAGGGATTACAGCCAAAAATCCAATCCATCTGCCGTTGAGCCACATGGCGATATTCGTCCTTCCCGGTAATCGCCGCAGCGCGTCGCAGAAACACCCCCGCGGCCGCAATTGGGCCGTTATAGCCGCCAAAGCGGTATTGATAAACGATGAATCGGCCTGGGCCGGTATCGCCGAGATTTCCGCCGTTGTATGTTTCGAGTACATGTCGACGGGCACCGGCCGTGGGAGCCGGCGGCTTTGGAACCGGCTGATCCTGTTGAGCCCAGCGTGTTGCCACCAGGCCCCACGGGTTGCGTCGCGAGGTGCGAAGATACTGCTGGGCGATCCGCTCGACAGCCCGCCGCCACTTGGCGGAGTCGGGATGATCCGGCTTCAGTTCCAGCAATTCACACAGCCCCACCGGAGCGGAGAAGTGCCAGAAGTAGGAACCAAAATCCGGTATTTTCTTGTGATCCGGTCCCTCCCAGAAACAAGCGACATCGTCGCCACCGGCAGCGTCGGTTGTCACTTGAAGATCCACGAGTGCGGAGCCGCTGCGCGCGGCATCTTCGAGCAGGGCCGGATCGTCAGTGACCCGATAAAGAGCAACGGCCGCACATAGGCGATGAGCAAGGTCGAACGATGAACCGGGGTAGAAGGGCGCATACCAATCGTTCATATTATCATGCCCGAGCGGCGGCAAGGCCGGAGCTTTATACTTCTCCAGCCGACGTTTGTTCGATGTCATGTACTGCCAAACCCGCCGTGCAACCTGCTTGCATTTCTCGGAGTATGCGGTGTCGACTGATTTGAAGTACGCGGCTAACATGGCCTGGTGTCGAATAGTGTTCCAGATCGCCGGCGGTGGAGCGTCGGAGAGGTAGAAATCTCTCGGCCCCCAACCCATAGGAATAAAGACCGAATCCAATAGTCCTCCATCCTCGCGTACCAGCTTCTGATAGTAGTCGCTTCCCCAGCGAAGCTCTTTGGCCACGCATCCATCATCCCATCGCGGGGATTGCGTTTGGGCGAATCGCGTCAAACCGATCAAACCACAAACCTCCAACGAGGCCCATTTCCTCAAATCGCAAGACTGATGATAGCCGCCGGCCAGGTCTCGATGTTCACCGGTCTCGGCGATGCGGCCGTCGTCTAGATGACACGGCGCGGCCCATCCTGTGGTACTATCTCCACAGCGTTGCCAGGGGAAGTAGTTGTAGAGAACACGCATCGGCACGTCGTACGCGCGACGCCATACGACGAAACAACGGGATTGCCTGGTGCCGCAGCGAACCTGGTAGGTGCCTTCTTCTCGTAGCGATGAGAACTCGCCGACCCATCCCGATTCGAGTTCCGTCCCACCATCGACCAACTTCCCTTCATAAACTTGAGTCCAAACGCAGTCCTTCAGCCGATGGATGGTGAATGTTTTTACCGGTGGCCGAGGCACCACGCAATACTTTGGCGACCCCGGCAGAAAGCCGACATGATTGACCAGGATCGCATCGGTCCGGGTGGCCGGATCCGATGGCCCAGCGGCATCTAATTCTTTAGCGCCGAGCTGCGAAGGAACAACGCAATGCCTTGCCACAAAAATCGAAATCATAAAGTAAAGGAAAAATCGCGAATACATCTTGTACATCTCTTGTCTTGGCTCAGCGTAACATGGAATTCTGGGTTTTTACGAATCAGTAAGTTGAGGGTTTATTCAATAGCGTTTAGTCCCACCCGACGGGTCACGACCCGGTCTACGGCCTGTCTTCTACTCCTTAGGCAAGGGCGGCAACGGTCTCGGCACTTTTTGAAACAAAGGCAATTGCGGCCCGCGGGGTTCAAGTTTCATTACAGTATTGCCCAGCCAGGTAATGGTAGTTTCCTTGCCGGCAATACCCGCGGCGAGTTCCGGCACTACTTGTTTCTGCACAAAAGTTACCAATGGATAGGTGATGGTCAGTTCGTCTCCCTGCCTGGCGTTATCGAAAAACACATACGAATCCCGCCATAACAGCGGAACTGGCTTTTTATTGACATAAGCCTTGATCCTGCTCTTCAGCGCCCATGTGGGCGGGCGTAAGTAGAAGTCTTTGGCGACCTTCGCCTCCACGGTCATTCGGCCGGTAAATGGCAAAAATGAAGTAACCTTGGCTGCTTCCGTTTCACGGTCGAAACACATATTGACAAACACTCCGCCTTCTTTGTTCTGGACAGTGAACTTCCAGGCTGTATAGATCGAACGCATCCCTTCCGGGACACAGCATCCCATCATGTCGTAACGTTTCGGTTTGTCGCAATGGTCGTTGAGCCCCATCCGTCCCTGGAAACCTCCTTCAAACTCCCGCGCCATCTCCAATCCTTTTTTACCATTTTCCTCCCCGTGCAGTTCGCAATAATACTTTTCATATTCGGGAGTGAAAAAGAATTGGGCTTCGCGAATGTAATTCCGCACGAATCTTTCCACTGTGTCCCAATATTCGGGATGGCCCGTCTGGGCCATATAAGCCGACATGCTGATAACGTCGGCAACAGCGCACGTTTCGGAATCATACACGACCGTCATCGATTCCGGAATCCACCCCCAATCGGTGCCCCGACGCAGGAAGAAATCCAATAACCGTTTTGTCCAGTCGACCAGTTCCGGGTCGCGGGTGATGGAGGCCAGATGGGCCATACCCCAACCAGAGTGGCCGCGCATATGGCTGTGATGTTCGAACGAGCCGTCGGGGCGAACACCCAAGTTGAAGTTTAGCGGCGCGGTCGGCCAGATTTTCATGAACGTACTGGTCAGCTTCGCCTGTTCTTTCTGCTCGGGCGTCAATTTGCCGGGATCCTTCATGATCCAGTTGGCCCACTGGTCCTGGGCCATCTCGCCCTTGGCGAAAGCGATGGCGAAATCCAGAGCCTCCTTGTCGCCGAAGGTTTCGTAGTATGTTACGACTGCTTCGAGTAACATGGCCGGAGAGTAGGGCGTGGCGTCGGTAATGGCCCAACCTTTTTCATTCCAGCAGCTATTACCTCCGGCACAGTAGGCCCGACCATCAACCCAATTCGCTCGGGCAATCATGGCCTCGAACATTTTTCGGCACTGGCCTCGCAGCTTTTCGTCGCCGGTCCGCCGATAATCGTCGCAAAAACTTATTAAGAGTTTGCCGGTCGTCCAGTGAGTTGCCCACAAGCCGGGCAGCCTTGCAAATGCGCCCGTCGTTATCCAGCACAAGCCATCGTCTCGCAGATGCCCGAGGATTCGTTTGCGTACTCCCTTGGCGATATCATCAGCCGATGTATCACCACACATCTCTTTCATGTATCCGAATTCCCAGTCCATACGGTTTTCCGTATCGCCGGCGGTGATCGGGTCGTGCTGGTCCTTCGTCGGGCCGGGATAAAACTGTAGCATGTCCATGCTGAAACGGCATTCGTGATTCATGTGCGGTCGCGGGTTATTTTTCAAGGCTCGCAATGCCCAGCGGGCCATTCCCGGCAGATCCATATCCGCTACTTTCGGTTTGCCTACGGAAACATCCGCGGGTTGCGAACCGGGCACCAAACGCACATTAACCAACTCGTCGTGAAAAGCACTCATATCAACCCCCAAATCGGCACCTTGTCCACGAAGCTTGGCGATCCGATCGTTATGAAACCGTTGGGGCATCAGGCTTTCAAACGCCTTGACGGGCCAATATCGCAAGCGTTCGATTCCCTCGGGCACATTCTGTTCGAACTGTACATAGGCTTGCACTTTTCCTTTGACCGAATAGGAAATCGGGCCACCATCCGGACGTTTACCACAGCCGAACTGTTGACCCCCGCTTCCAAAAACCTTGTAGCCCGCGAGAATCGTGTCTTCCAGGTCCACGTGAAGCAAAGGGCCCTTGAGCGTATGATAGATGATGCCCGTCGAAGGCTGACCGCGAGGCTGCGAGAAATTCAGCGCGAACAACCGGCAGTTCTTCAATAGAACTTTTGTGTAACCGTCGAAGCCGGGATTACCGCACTGCAAAGCATTATCCGGCCCGGCAATTGTGCAATCCTCGAAAACCGCATCATAAACGTCCCGTTTTTCTTTATTCTCCGCCCGAACATATACACCAGCCGCATCGCCCCACCAGTCGAAACACATAAAATGGCAACGCCGGGCAACTACCGGTTCACCGGCTCGTCCGGTATGGCCGCCGACGCACAAACCGCTAAAGCGGCCGGTAGCAACACAATCCTCCGTAATCACGGAGAATTCCGCGCCCTTGTCGCAAGTCAAATCCCAACCGAAACCTTCCGCGCCGGCGTAGTACATATTGCGGAAAATCCAGCGGTCGAAGTTGATGGCAGAGAATTTCAGATTGCATTTAGTTGTTCCCCACCAGTCGATGCTTTTCAGGCCCCATTGGCCGGCGGGATCGCCCTCGACAATCTGCCACATCCACTCGGAAGGATGATTCTTCAGCACTACAGCCGGCGCGCCGGAATCGATCACAACCCAACCCGTCTTGCCCGACCCATGCCGGCCGTCGAAATCACCAACCATTTCGTTATAGGAACCTTTGGCCCCCTTGAACTTGGACTGCAAATTAGCTTCGGCATAGGTGTCCGGTCGAATGATGATCCGATGCCCACCCTTGTCGTCCGGTACGGCATCGAGGGCCGCTTGGATTGAATGGAAGGCCTTTTTCCAACAGCTTCCGTCGGAATTGTCGCCGTTTTTCGATACATAAACCGTCTTTCCCTTGTGGCCACTATAATCCTTGGCGGCCGGATCGAACGTCGCAGCCCCAAGGCTCGGCGAACAAACCGCGAAAAGCACGAAGACGAAGAAAATTTTACCGCAAGATTTCATTGTTAACTCACCTTTTCGTTGTCATAGCTCTTAGTTTTGAACATTTTCGAACAAGGCATTGGCACTGGTAATCATAAAAATATTATTCTTAATAACTGGCAACAACGACAACCTTTCCTGTCAACCCGGTTAGTTTGATGGTCTCTTTGACAGTGTTAAACCCGGTCCACGGCTGGCCATTGACCGTCACACTCTTAATCGGCGCCGCCGCAGGGTGACGAAAACGCACGATGACACTCTTGGGCGGATTACGGCTGGGGATCTCGACAGCCGCGGTGATCTTGCCGTTGTCCACGTCCGAGACGATCTCATACGCTAAAGTTCCGAAGTAGGTCGGAGCGTTCTTGACCGAGATTTTCTTGCCATGTTCAAGCCAGGCGCGCGGAGTGGCGCGGGCAATCCAGAGGGACTTGCCTTCGTCACACTCCATGACCAGCAGATTGCGAAAATTCTCCAAGAACCAACCCGCCGTGCCGTTGTCGGGCATGTCGCAGTTGACGAACTGTCCAAAACGTCCCATTTCCCACATTATGCCGTCGGCACCCGGCATCCGCGCATATGAGTTCATGAAGAACCGCAGGAAATTC
>JAFGTN010000361.1 GCA_016934075.1 Pirellulales bacterium | reverse complement strand
TTCGTCCGCATGGGCCAGTCTTCGGCCAAGACGATGTGGCAGGCAAGGCAAACAGCCGTAAAAGTCAGTACCAGTGAGTAGTTTTGGCGATAGAACATAGTTATGGCTTTGTTATCAGTTAACAGATGTCAGTAATCAGACGACAGACTACAGACGTCAGATTTCAGATGATTTGTCATTCGTCATTTTGTATTCTTAATTCTTTCCTCATTCTGATTTCGACATTCTTCATTTCCACTCCACGCCCCCTCTCCAGCATCACTCGGGAACCCAAGCAATCGTGGTCTGAATCGTATGTGCACACGTGCAACCCGCGCTGAACGAGGGCATCATCACTATTCCACCGGCGGGAATTATGGTCGTGTAGCAACCGGGGCGCATGGTGGGGTTCAGGGGCTTGGACGATCCGTCGCCGGCCAGGCTCCAGGTGCTGGCAACGCCGCCGTTGCGTCCGAAGATGTTCACGTTCGACGCGGAACACTCGGCGCAGTTGGTGGTCTTGAATTTAAATCCGAGCGGTTTTCCGGTTGCCAGTTCGAAGTTGCCTTGCTTCAGGTAAACCATGTCGCCCACGATCATGGGATGTTTGTCCTGCTTGCCGTGGTCGGTATCTCGGGTTCCGAAGTGCGTGGGAATGTCCTTTTCCCATGCGACCGATCCGTCGGCCGCGTTATAAGCGCGAAGGTGGTACCAAAAATCCTTTTCATGCGAGCGGCAACCCGACGACAGTACGATATTATTGGCGTAGCAGAGGTGCATCACGTGACGATAAGGGAACTCGTGCTGATGTTGCCAGAGGAATTTGCCGGTTGTTTTGTCGAGTTTGACGACAAATTCGTTCGGTCCGTCGGTGAAGTCGGCTAGCGACACCCGCCCTTTTTTGTCAGCGACGACCTTAGGAGCCTTGCTGGCGATGAAATGTACGCCCTTCGGTCCGACGCAGATCGTGACGTTGGCGATAACCGTATCGGGCGGCGAGTAAGTCCAGAGCAGCTCACCGTTTTTTGCATCTTTGCAGAAGAGCGACTTGCTGGTGATAATCAACCGTTCATTACCCCGACCTAGCTGGTTACCTTCGGCGCCGCGCCCGGTGTTCGACGCCAGGTACGAGGCCTCGTGTATCTGTTGGCTGCCGTAGAGCCTGTCTCCGTCGACGGCCAGGTAACCCCAGTCGCTTTTATCGTCGGGTGTTTCGAACTTATCGACAACACTGCCGTCAACCACGTTGATTTTCAGACAGCGAGATCCAACGGCGGCGTAGAGATACTTGTCGTCCAACGCCAGCCATCCGGCGTCTCGCATCATGGCGATCCGCGACGCCTTGGGCACTTCAAGGTCCCAGAGTCGGGCACCGTTGTAGGCGTCGGAACATACAATTCGATCGAATGCGGGGATAATCAGGCGGCCGTTTTTGTATAAGGGGGAGGTATTGCGCCAGTGGCGGTCGACCATGATTCTTGGACCGGGCTCGCCGAACCAGAGTACCTTGAAATTGCCCGAGGTGCGGGTATCGCGGCTGCAAGCCGTGTTTGCGATATCGGCGCGGACGTGCGTCCACTCGCCCGCTCCCTCCAGCGGTCCGCGGCGGACAATAGCCCAAAGACCATCTCTTGGATTTTCAATAATCTTGTATTTCAATCCGGCCGTGTCGAGCCATTTGGTCAAGGTTTCTCGCTTCAGCGGCTTGGGGCAGCCGGGCGGTTGGCCAACGATGGCCAGCCCGCCGTGAGGTCGGATGATGCGAAACAATTCCGCAGCCGAGCCGGGGCAAGTACCATCGGTGATTATAGTATCGGAAACGACCAGCGAAGCCGCGTAGTCCCGGTAGTCGAGTTTATCGAGCGACTGGCGTTGCAGCGTTACCGGTCGTCCGTAAAGATCGGCATCGTCGAGCGTCCTTCGCCCGGCTTTGATTTTGTTTTCATCTTCCTCTGCGCCGATGATGGTATATTCGCTACGGCTTGCCAGTTCATGGGCCAGTCGCCCTTCTCCGGCGCCGAATACTAAAACATGGCCTTTGTGCGGTTGCTCGACTTGCGAGAGTACGAAGTCGGCGGCCTTCTTGTATAAAGGCGCAAGCGAGTCGTGGGGATACGGAGACTCTTCGGCTGCGCTGCTTGCACACGTCATCACGGTAAGTAGCACCGATGCCACTAACGCAACTTTAATGCCGCCGAATACATGTTTGGCTTTAGCATGCAAGCAAGAATGTGTATTCATGTTCCCGTTTTCCGCTGTTATTTTCTCACAAACAAGATTGTAAAAGCGCTTAGCAGGCAGACCGTGGCCGTGGCCACGAAGCCGTAAGTATCTCCCCAGTTGTCGATTACCAGGCCGAACAAGGGCCCTTGTATGGCGGCAAAGGCATAGGCGGCGGCGTCCATTACACCCACTCCGGTGCCGGCACGTTTGGGGCCCAGCAGGTCGGGGCACAAAGCCCAGAATGATGCCTGTGGGCCGTAGACGAAGAAACCGGCCATGAATAGCAGACCGATTGCGATGTGTGGTTGGTCTTTGGGCGCCAAGTACAGACCGATGGACATCAGAGCCGCAAGCAGCATCATGATAATGATCGGCCGCGAACGGTTGGAGTGGAAGATTTTGTCGGAGAAGTAGCCTCCGCTGATGGCTCCGAAAGCCATGCCGATAGGCAACGCCAGCGTTACCCAGGCCGTGGCAGGATTGCTTTTCCAATCCGATCCCAGGTAATAGGTCGGAACCCAGATAAGCAGCCCGTAGCGGGCCATGCTCTCGAATCCCAGCGATATGCAAGCCACCAGGAATCGCCAATTGCTAAGCGTGGCCGTATAACGCTCGAGGGTGTTTTCTTCCTGTGGTTCTTGAATTTGATCGTCCTGTGGCGGATTAGGTGAATCGTAGCCGAGTTCTTCGGGATTGTCGCGGGCAATAAGGTAAAAAAGTATTCCACCGGCCAATAGCAAGAGAACCGGCAGTCGGAAAACCCATTGCCAACTCATGTACTGCAAAACGAGAATGCATAGGGCGAAGGTGAGAACCGCGGACGAAGCGGCCGCCATCATGTAATAGCCGAAAGCCTTGGCCCGCTCGTTGGGGCCCCACCAGTTGGAGATCAGGCGGCTGCCGGGAGCCCATCCTAACGATTGTACATAGCCGTTAAGCGCCCAGGGAATGAGAATTGTCCAAAAGGAGTATCCGAAACTGGTTGCCCAAACGAGGATCACCGATGAGATGGCCCCCAAGGTCATCATGCGACGGCCGCCGAACTTATCGCCCAGGTTGCCGTTGATGAATTGGCCGATCCCGTACGCACCCAACATGGCACCGGCAATCCAGCCGATATCTTCATTACTGAGTCCCAGTTCGGCTTGCAAGTCGGGAACCACGAAACCCCAGACTTGCCGGCCCGTGTAATAAAACAGGTAGCAAAACATCGTGGCCAACAACATCCGCCACTGGGCGAAGCGGAAACCGGGCTGGGCTAACTGCAATGCAAGCATATTTCAACTCGATCCCTTCGTTCTGTCGTCTGTCCTCTATCCTCTGTCCTCTAGACAACTTCACAAATCGCTACGCGTATATGTTCTCCCGAAGCCGCAACTTCGATGGCCTCGTTGATCCGGTCGAGCGGGAAACGGGCACCGACCATCTCGGCGAAGGGGTACTTGTGGGAATGTTTTTCGAGAAATGCCAGTCCTTTGGCCAGGTGCTCATGGTGATAGTTGTGTATTCCCTTGATGGTCAGGCAGTTTCTAGCCAGCATGTTACCGTCGATGCCTAGATCGCTGCCGGGAGTAACCAGTCCGGCGATCAGGTAGCGGCCACCAATGCGGAGAGATTTTACGGCCTGGTCGACAACAACGGGATTGCCACAAACTTCGAAAGCCACATCGACACCGTGTCCGCCGGTAAGCGATTGGATGGAGTTGATAATCTCGTCGGTCGTGTGGTTGGCCGGATTGTAACATACGTCGGCGCCGAAACTCGCGGCAAAGTCCAACCGCTTTTGGCCCACATCGGTGACGATCACCTTGGCGGCGCCGGCTTCCTTGCACAACGCAATAAGGTTCAAGCCCAGCATGCCGGCACCTTGGATCAAAACGGTTTCGCCTGCCGCAAAGCGGATGGTTTCCACGGCGTTGACCATTGTGGAAAGAGCGCAGTTGGCGGGCGTGGCAACCTCGTCGCTAAGGCAATCGGGAACCCGATAGACTGCCGTGCCGGGCATGAGGCAAATGTATTCGGCATACCCACCGGTCAGATGCGGAGCATCTCGGCAGCAAGTATGCCCGTACTTAACCAGGCTTTTGCACTTCTGCGGCAATTCCTTGAGGCAGTAGAAACATTTTCCGCAAGATGCCATTATCGACCATGTGACGCGGTCGCCGATTTCGAGCGGGATGCGGTTCCCGTTTTGCATGGATTGTTCACCCATGCTGACGATTTCGCCGAGGATTTCATGCCCGAGGATCAGTGGTGCTGGTTCTTTCCGCCGGCCGAAAATGGTATGCAGATCGGAGCCACAGATAGTGCTCATGCGAATTTTGCAGAGCATGGCGCCCGGTTCCAAATGTTGCGGTAGTTCGAAGCGTTCGGTGGCTAGCGGCTTACCGACTTCGCTGAAGACGGCGGCTTGCGAGGTTTTGGGGATGGTAACGGTGGATGTTGTTTTCACGGTAGGTTGGCCGCCTTTATTCGAGTACGGTGCTTAAGTCGAGCAATGATTTCAAGCTGAAAATCGTCGGAACGTCTGTTTCCACTTTCGGCCAATTTCGCTTGACCGAATGGTACTTGATCCAAATCGCCCGCAGACCGGCATCTTGGGCGCCGCATATATCAACCCGCCAGTCGTCGCCGACATAAACGGCTTCGGCCGCAGCGACGCCCAATTCCTTAAGGCATTTTGCAAACGGCATCGGGTCGGGTTTGGCCGGGATGTCCGATTCGCCGGCTATAACCACCGATTCGAAAAAACGTTCGAGTTGGGGGAACTCACCCAGCCGGTGCCCGACCGAGCGAGGTTGACCTTGGGTGTTGCTGATCAGTCCGATTTTATAGCGTTGTTTCAGAGTTTGCAAAACTTCGATCGTTTCGGGGAATACGTTGGTCATTCGTTTCACCCGCTGCCAGTATTCTTCTTCCCACTGTTCGATTATACAAGGATCCGCTCGTTGGCCGAAATGGCTGCAGACGGCCTCCCAAAGCGATTTTCTCGAATAGTTCGAATTTTCCTGGTAATACTTTCGCAAATCCCGGTATTTGGCCAAAAACTCCCGAGATGATAAGTTTTTCTTTGCACTCGCGATCAAATTGTCAAGTATCAGGGCCTGTGCTTCTTTCTCCGCCGAACGGAAACCGTTAGCTGAATCTACCAGCGTCTGGCCGAAGTCAAACAAAACTGCTTGTATCATTGGCGGTCTAATCCAATACTTTCCCGAAGCGCAAGTGAGGAAAACAGAGGGTGTCCCTCGCGCCCCCCTTCGCTTGCGCTTTGAGTTAGTATGTGGCGTCGCTCACGCTCCCTGCTTGTTTATTCCCGTCCCCATTTCTTTAAATATTCGCCGAAAATCTCGTCGTCGGTGGGCACGCATTCTTCGATGGGCGTGGAGAGCCAGGTGTAATTGAGGAAATGCCGGTAGTTGATGTTGTCGCTGGTTATATTGCCGGCCCATGTGCCGCAGCCGATGGTGTCGGTAAAGGGTTGGCCGTTGAACCAGCTCCCGCTGTTGGCCATGGCGTGGGGCATGTTGCAGTTCACGCGGCCGACGTTGGCGCGCCGGGCCAGTTCCAGTTGCTGCTCTCGCTTCTCCGAATGGATCGATACCGAGTGCCCTTCGCCCGAGAATTTCAAGATCTTACCGACGCGGTCGACGATCTCGTCGAAATCGTTCCATTTCCACACGGTCAGCACCAGGCTGATCTTCTCGCCCGAGAAACGGTCCTCGGGGCCGACCTTCTCGCCGATGATCATGATGAAACGCGTTCCTTCGGGCACGTCGAGGTCGGCCATTTTGGCCAGCGTGATGGCGGGTTTAGCCACGATTTCGCGATTTAAATGCGTGCCGTCGGGCCACATCATCCGGCGGAGTTTTTCACGTTCGGGTGTATCGCAGAGGTATCCGCCCTCGGCCTCGAGGGCTTCGATCATCTCGTCGTAGATCGATTCGTGTATGGCCACTGCGTTTTCCGAGGAGCAGGAAGCGGAGTTGTTGGCCGTCTTCGATTTGACGATCTTGGCGGCTGCCGCTTTTACGTCGGCCGATTCATCGATGATGGAAACTACGTTGCCGGCCCCGACAGTCTGGCAGGGTTTACCGGCCGCGTAGACGACTTTAACCAGCGCCGCCCCGCCGGTTGCCACGGCGAAGTCGCAAGCAGCCATCAACTCCGATGTCTTTTCGCGGCTGGTGTTCTTGATGCATTGGATCAGATCCTCGGGTGCGCCGACCTTGCGCAGAGCCTTGCGGCCGTGTTCGCAGGTCAGATATGAACTGCCCTGGGTGCGTGGATGGGGCGAGACGATCATGGCGTTGCGAGTTTTAAGGATGTTCACGCCCAGGGCCGAAATCGTCGACTCGGGGTTGGTGCAAGGCACTACGTTGGCGATCACGCCCATGGGCTTGGCGAACTTGACCAGGCCCTTTTCCTTATCCTCCTCGACAATACCGCAGGTCTTGGCGTCGCGCATATCCCAGAGACTGCCGCGGGTTTTGCTCTGGATCTTGGCTACCTTGTCTTCGTAGACACCGATGCCCGACTCGTCGACGGCCATCCGCGCCAGCACCTCGGCCGTTTCGGGTTTCTGCCATTCCCAACCGGCGGCCAGAACCATCTCGTCGACCTTTTCCTGTGGCCAATACTCGATGATCTCGAACGCTTTGCGCGCCTTGGCGTACATTTCCTGGATGTTGTCTTCCATCTTTTGTATCTTAATCCTTTTTGTATAAAAAATATTTAACGCCCCAGGCTCTTGGTGCCGGTTTTCTTGCTGGGATCCTCTATTTCCTCGACGATGGCGAAACCGCTGCCGGGGATCTTTTGTCGCTGGTCGAAGGCTTTTTTCCACTCTTCGGGTGTATGTGTTTGAGCCGGCTTGGCAATCTTATCACGGTTGGCCAATGGCGGCACGGGGCGGTCTTCGCAGCCCGTGTACCATTCCTTTGGAGTGAGTGCCTCACCCAGCCGCGTGAAACTTCCGCCTTCGAGTTCCTCGATATAATGTGCGCCGGCGGCGAACGAACGAGTGACGGCGATGATCGCCCAGGTGGCTTCGGGCGTAAAGCCCAGATCCATCATGGCCGCGCCCGTGGCGCCGAGCATGTCCACGTCGACTGGATGATCGAATTTTTCCTGAGCGGCGGCGACTATCTCTTTGGTAAAAGCGATGTACTTGCCGGCAACGCCCAACTTTTCTGCCCGAGCTAAGAGCCGATTGGCGGCCGGGTCCTTGAGCATCAACTCGGAAACGCCCAGGGCCTCGCTGTCTGCTTTTTCATTGACCAACACCCACGCGATCTCGGCCGCGGTTTTGCCCTCGGCCTCGGCTCTTTTGAGGTAGTCGTCGAGCATGTTGCCGAATTCGCTGTATGCGCCATAGGCGTGCCCGAAAGCCAGGATCGACGCCCCGCAGGCTTGCGTCAGAAACGTTTTGGTCTGGGCCACCATCCTCGCCATCACGGCAGGAATCGACAGCCCGTCCTCGAGACTGAGGATCATGATGTAGTTCAACATCTTCTCTTCTTCGACCGTGGGGATACGGGCTTGGAAGTCAATGAATAAAACGTCGACGATGCCGTAGCCTTGTTCCATCAATTCGGTCGTGTCATAACCTCGAGAAACTATGCGATGCACGTTTTTGTAGGCTATTTCTGAAACCCACTGGAACGTAGGTCGCCCATCCATGGGAACCGTGCCGTATTCTCGCTTGCTATAGTCGTAGGGCATGCATGAGTCGCCCAAGTTGCCGACCGGCTTACCGTTCATATTACCCATTTTTTGTACTCGCCTTCTTCTTTTTGTTTTTTCGCGTACTCTTGTCGTTCTTTCTGGCTGGGTACTTCACGGTCTTCGGGCCCGACGTATTTGATCATCGAAAGGTCGAGCATCTGTACCATTGGTTCGGCCTTGGAGGCGGCCCAAGCGCGACCTTTCTTCATGTTGTACAACGCGTGTGCCGCGCAGCTATATGCCCGCGAGACGCTAC
>JAFGTN010000360.1 GCA_016934075.1 Pirellulales bacterium | reverse complement strand
TTTGGGCCTTGCCAAGTACGGGTTCCTCTTCTCTGTTTGGCGTGAATAGAGAAGAGGAACCCGTACTTAGCCGGGAGCATATATGAAATCGAAATTGCATCGATGTCTGTCGATCCAAATCCGCCGCAAGCGGTTGGGCTAACATGCTATCCATTCATATGCACCCACTAAAATGTACGAAGAATCAAAATTTTATGATGCTGAATGATCCTTGACCAGCGCATACTCAAATACTACCACAACAGTCTATGGGGCTTTCTCAACTCTGCATCCGCCGTTCAATTTCCTCCCCGCATTCTTCCTTCTTAATCCGCCATTGTTCCAGCGTATCGCGGTCGCGGATGGTGACCGTGCCGTCTTCCATAGTCTGCCCGTCGACGGTGATGCAGAAGGGGGTGCCGATTTCGTCTTGGCGGCGGTAGCGGCGGCCAACGGCCGATTTCTCGTCGTAGAAGACGTTGAACTTGGGCTTCAGCTCGCCGTAGATTTCCTGGGCAATCTCGGGCATGCCGTCCTTACGAACCAGCGGAAACACGGCCGCTTTGTATGGGGCCAGGCGGGGGTGAAACTTCATCAACGAGCGGGTGGTCATCTCGCCCTTGTCGTTGGGCACTTCGTCTTCGACGTATGCCTCGCAGAGGAATGCCAGGGCCGCGCGATCGGCGCCGGCCGATGGTTCGATCACATGCGGCACGAATCTTTCCTTGCTTTCGGCGTCGAAGTAAGAAAGATCGCGTCCGCTGCCGCGATGTTTCGGCTTGCCGTCTTCATCGGTTTCGACCGCGAGTTCACCGTCCTTGCGCATCAGTTTACCTTCCATGTGGCTGCGGAGGTCGAAATCGCCACGGTGGGCCACGCCTTCGAGTTCGCCAAATTCGTTCTCGGCCATGAAGGGGAAGGCGTACTCGATATCGGCCGTGCCCGTCGAATAGTGACTCAACTCGTCGGCATCATGATCTCGAAGCTGCAGGCGACCTTCGGCGAGCCCCAGATCGAGGTACCACTTGAAGCGGAGATCACGCCAGTATTTGTACCAGGCGGGCGCTTCTTCCGGCCGGCAGAAGAACTCGATCTCCATCTGCTCGAACTCTCGCGAACGGAAAGTGAAGTTGCGCGGCGTGATCTCGTTGCGGAAGCTCTTACCGATCTGGGCGATGCCGAAGGGCAGCTTGACGCGCGTGCTGTCGACCACGTTTTTGAAGTTGACGAATATTCCTTGCGCGGTTTCCGGGCGCAGGAAGGCCGCGTCTTCGGGGCCGCCCAGGGCGCCGATGGTGGTCTTGAACATCAGGTTGAATTCACGCGGCGGGGTCAAAGTGCCGAGTGACTTGGCGTCGGGACCCAACACATACGTAAAGTCGTGCACCTCGGTCAGGCATACCAGCGGCCCATCCCAGGTCAGCTCATCGGCGTTTTTGGTCCGAAGTTTGAGAAATTTCAAGGCCTTCTGCTCGGTTTCATTGAGGCCCTCTTCGCCCAAGGTTTGCGTGGTCACAAAGAACCTTTCGCCTCGGGCTTCTACCCAGCGGCCATAGATCTGGTCGTGGCGGTATCGCTTCTTCGACTCGCGGCAGTCCACCATGTAGTCGCAGAACAGGTCGTGGTGGCCGGAACATTTCCACACCTGCGGATGCATGATGATAGTGCAATCCAGACCGGTCATCTCGTACGTCGATGGGGCACCGTCGGCGACTTTCAGCTCGTTATGAGCCGTGACCATATCGTGCCACCAGGCCTCGCGGACATTCCGCTTGAGCTCGACGCCCAATGGGCCGTAGTCCCAAAAGCCGTTCAGCCCGCCGTAGATCTCGCTGGACTGAAAAAGAAAGCCGCGTCGTTTGCACAGTGCAACCAGTTGTTCCATTTCCATGACGTTTGGTATCTCCGCTGGAAAATATTTTTGTTTAATATGTGTTGAGGTCGATCGTGTGGCACGCCCATCTTGGGCGTGAAAAGAACCTGAAACTTCACGCCCAAGATAGGCTCTCCACATGGCCAAACATAGCAGTATACCTTGCCCCCAGTAATTCGGCCAGCAGGGTGCGAAAGAGAGTCACCTCCGGTAAAGCTGAAGGTGACTTCCCGTAAAGAGTACTAAATATGCACCACAAGGGCAGACGTAAAGAAAATTGCATATCTCAGGCTCAACCAATGAATTTTACGGGATATTTTTGTGCTGCCGAAAAATGTCGCTTGACGCTCCTCCTTACTCTGCTATAATTTAAGTAAGGAGGAATGCTAATGACAACCATAAAGATAACCAGTAAGCGACAGGCGACTTTGCCGAAGGCCCTTTGTGATGATATGCAAGTACAGCCGGGTGACAGTTTGGTTGTTGAGCGACGCCAAATAGAAAACGAGGACGCTTGGGTAATTAGGCCGGTTCCACGGCTAAGCGATTCGGATTTCTGCGGATTGACTTGGATAGGTTCGTTGAAGCGTTATGCCATCGGCAAGTTGCACGACATGGCCTCGGTTCGACGGAGCATAGAGGAGGCCCGACGTGGCGAAAAAAGGTAGGTCCCACGGTCTCGATACGTCGGTCGTGTTGCGGCTTATTACCGGCGAGCCGGAAACTTTAGCTGCTAGAGCCTTGCTGTTTATCGAAGAGGCAATTGACGCCCGCGATTCAATCATAGTGTCCGATATCGTAATTTGTGAAGCATATTTTGCATTGAACACACACTATGATGTCCCCAAACGCGAGGCCATCGCGACTCTGATCGACATGCTTAGCGAAGGTTACATTAGCACAACCGATGGCTCGCCTATTCTAAAAGTGATGCGAACTTGTTTAAAAAGTTCGCAGAAACCGGGCTTTGTCGACCGATTGATCCATGCTCAGTATGAGGCTGACGGTACCGATATGGTTAGCTTCGAAAAGTCTGCCGGACGTCTTGCAAATACTCGGATACTGTGACATGACGAACATTCTTGACACCAATTACCAATCGGTGTATTAGTATGGATAGTACCCTGCTGAAAGCTGGGGGTAGGGAAAGAACCCACTTGTGGAGGTGTCGGTGATGAGAATCCGCTGTCGCCAAGATTCGGCCGGTTTTACGCTCGTCGAGCTTCTGGTCGTTATTGCGATCATTGGCATTTTGATCGCATTGCTGTTGCCGGCCGTTCAGGCCGCGCGTGAAGCCGCCCGTCGCATGCAATGTTCCAACAATCTCAAACAGATCGGTCTGGCCTTGCACGGTTACAATACCGCGTACGGCGCCTTTCCCACGGCGGCCAGTTCGCAACAGAAGAGCGGATGGAGTTGGGGATTCGCCTGGTGCATTCACACCATGGCCTTCGCCGAACAGGACACCCTATACAACATGCTGGACAAGACCGGCGAACACGGCGGTTCGCAGCGCCAGACCGGTTTGTGCTACGGTGGAAGAAACTCGACAAACGGTCAGACCTACAACGATTACAATATGTACAACGGCCGGCTGCTGGCGGGCGCGGATCTTCCTTATCTCTTCTGCCCCTCTTCGCCGCTGCCGCAGTTCGTACTCACACTAATAGAGATACCCGGCCCCGCCGGTTTTCCCTCGCCCACCTATACGGCGATTACGGGCGCCGCCGATCATCAAACGGCCGCTCCTTCCACGAGCCGCTGGGAGGGAATCAAGTCGCAAGGAGGTGTTCTGTTGCCGCACAAGTACACGCCGATACGCGACATTACCGACGGATTATCCAACACGGTTGTAATCGGCGAACAGTCGGGCTGGTGCATCGACCAAAACGGCGGCAACCGAGATTGCCGCTCGGACTACAGCCATAGTTTTGCCATGGGCGCGCTTCCTCTGGGTAACAGTGATGACCGCTGGTACAATACCACAACAGCCCGCTACCACATCAACTTTCGCACGTTCAACGCCGACGGGGTGGGCTTTCACTACAGCTTCAATCGCCCCATCCAATCGGCCCACCCGGGCGGCGCGCAGATGCTGATGGCCGACGGCTCGGTACATTTCTTCGAAGAATCGCTGGATCTGCAGGTTTTTTACGATCTATGTAACCGCGACGATGGGCAGACGCACGAATTTTGAGTAAGTAAGAGATACTTCTTGCTATCGATATTCTCCGACAATCTCAATCAACCCTACGATATTGTTATTTAATTCTTCGAGCTCCTCGGCAGGAATCCACCACTCCCTATGGTGGGCCTCGCCGACTTGATGGATTCTGTAGCGGTCCATAAAATCCGCGCGCACTTTGAACCGGGTGACATAACCCACTTTGCTGTCCTTCACGTTCCACTTGGTTGCGATTTCTTCCGCGTATTTTTGATTTGTAACCGGGTAGAAAATCGGCTGTTCCGGCAAGCGCGGCGGCCATTTTTTGAAACCGCTTTCTTCTACCAAGTTCAATTCTTTTGGCCCGGTGGGTCTGAAGAGAGTGACTGTTTTTTCTCGCATTTGCCGGTCTATTTGTATTTCAGATATCCATTGATTATGATAATGATCTATAGACAATAATCTTCCGTTGACGGTTCGCAAAGCACAATGCTATTATTTCAGTGAATCCGGCTGCACACAATAACCCACCATATTACAGGAGTCCCGCCATGCAATCTTCAGATCGACGTTCGTTTTTGAAATCATCCGTTCTGGCCGCCGGTGCTTCGGCTGTTGCCGTACCGGCTTTGGGGCAGAAGCAGAGTGCCAATGACCGCGTTCGCGTGGCCGTTGTGGGACTGGGTGGCCGCGGGCGGTATTCACATTGCGGT
>JAFGTN010000036.1 GCA_016934075.1 Pirellulales bacterium | reverse complement strand
TGCACTTGCTGGTTAAGATGGAAACTGCTGCTGTTGAAGAACACTACCCGGGTGTCATCCAGCGGGCGGAGCTTGGGGAGCATGGCGGCGGCATGGTTCAGTAGCGGCTGGCTTGTGGTCTCGTTCAAGAGCCCCCAGATTGCCACGCTGGGATGGTTACGGTCGCGGCGTACCATGCCTAGTATCGATGCGTCATAACGCTGGGGCATCTTGGGAGAATGGCCCATTACCCAGGAGCCGTAGGCTTCTTCGTAGATCAGCAGGCCGATCTCGTCGGCCAGGTCGAGCTGATACCGGCGGCCCACGCCGGCGATGAAGCGGACCATGTTGAAACCCATCGTCTTCAGGTAGAGCAAGTCCTTGCGTAGCAGACCCGGATCATGCGGCACATGAACGCCTATTGGGCAATCGCCGCCGGTATGCGAACTCTTGAGGAAAATCCGCCGGCCGTTGAGACGAAAATATCCCTTCTCGAAGCGGAAATCGCGGTAGCCGCAACGCACTGAGTCTTCATCGAACGAACTTTTTCCCTGGGCCTGCACGCGGGCGGTGACCCGGTAAAGATAAGGATCGTTCAACTGCCAAAGCCGGGGGTTCGCGACCGTTAGTTCCTTCTCCACGAGTGTATCGCCGGGTGGGATCTCTCGGGCCAACTGCCTGGAAACAATCGTTTCGCCGCTGTTGGCCGGCGCCACCGAAACAAGCAGCTTTCCCTGTACAGTGTCCTTGCTGGCGTTGCGGATGTTGGCGCGGATGCGTATCGCGCCGCTCTTGGGATCCGCTCTCACGAACAAGTCCTCAACGCGAACCGGCGGCGCAACGATCAACTCGACCGAGTCCTCGATACCGCCGTGGTTGTAGTCGCTGCCCGGTGTGTAGGGATAGATTTTGTTACGATGGGCCGTCTCCATCAGGGCGATACCGTCGATGGGCTCATATGTCGGATTCAAAACACGCACGGCCACGCGGTTACTCTGACCGGGCTTTACCACGTCGGTGATATCTAAAACGAAAGGCGACTCGCCGTCCTCGTGTCCGCCCACGTATTTGCCATTAACCCACACATCGGCCAGATAGTCGACAGCCCAGAATCGCAGCAAGGTTCTCCCGCCACTGTGAGGATTGGCAGGTACGACGAGATCCCGCCAATACCAGGCAACACCATGATAGTTGGGAAAGACGGCCTGGATGACCCAAGGCACCTTGGTGGGTTTCGCATGAGGCTGCGGGGCCTCCCACCACTTCTCCTGGCGGCCAATGTTCTTGGGATCGGGAGCCAGCAGCCAACTGTCGCCGTCAAGAGAAATCACTGACGATGAAGCCGGCGATTCAGCCGCACGGGCTATTGACGACGTGGCCGAAAACGCCGGCAGGGCTTGAGCAACAAACAATAACAAGATCAGCGAAACTACTTCCTCAAATCGCGACTTGCGATAAACAATGTGGCCATGGTGCATTGCATGATCCTCGCTGGTTGCGGGTTCTGTGATACTTGTGATTCTATATGGCTACTGTGATTTATTGTTTTGCGAAGGTTTGTCGCCGGGACTCAACAGCTTGACTTCGTGCAGGCATAAGCCGTAGCGGCCCCCGTGCGGGTTGAAACGCAGCTTTATGCCGTTCCAGCCTTCGCAGAAGTTGGCCGAATAACACAACCACAGGGTCTTGCCGTCGGGACTGATGAACTTGCTGGGGAAATTCAAAAAGTAGGCCTGTTCGCCAAAGTCTTTCATGTATGTCACCATCCGCCAGGGACCGGTGAGCGCGTCGGCTTCGAGGATATATGAGGTCATATTGGCCACCGTCGGCCAACCGTCGGTAATGCACATCAGGTATTTTTTCAAACCGGGTACGTATGTCGCGGTGACGCATCCCATATGGTTGTTCCACTCGATGAGCGGTTTTATATCTTCGAACTTGCCGGACCAGATGGGCTTGCCGTCGGCATCATGTCCGGCGAAGAATTCATAGGCCTTGATATTATTGATGGTTTGCGGCGAGGGTATTACACGGGCAAGGTAGACTTGATCGGCGGTAACCCAACTGAGGTTGGCATGGTCGAAATCGTCTTTACATCCTTCGACCTTTTCAAAAGACTCACCCGGTTTCCCAAACTTGATACAAGGTCGCGGCTTGGGGTCGTTTTCTTCCGCGCCCATGCCCAGCAGATAGGCCTTGCCGTCGGGAGAATGCTGCATGTTTTTTCCGAAGTCGACGAAATGAGGAGCGCCCATCTTAACCGGTGCGAGAAATTTCTTTGGTTCCGGGAAGAGCGGCTTTTGGGACGTTAGTGGCGAGGGCGTCCAGGTCTTGCCCAAGTCGCGCGAGATTTGGAATCCGGGAATGGGGCCCAGGTTGGGCCAATTCCAAATCACTCCTTTATGCTTGTAAAGTCCTTCAGGGCCGAGGCAGTAGGTGCCGTAGTACCAGATGCCGTTATGAACTAATGAACCGGCCGGATAGCGTCCTGCATATGGAGTGGCGGCGGCCGTTTTAGGCGAAGAAGTGTTTTTGATGGTCAATTTGAGCGGATCGTCGCCGATCATTATCGCATGGCCCGTCTGTGGTGTATTGTCTTTCGAGGTATATGACCAGCACGATATGCCCGCAGTGTGTCCATCGGTCCATGGTGAATAGAGATTGCCGTCGCTTGCCCAACATGGATACCAGGTGTCGCCGCAGCGATAATCACTGTGCCGGCCGGTGAAATAGATTCCGGTCAGTGATTTTGAGCGCTGAAAAGGGCAGTCTTTGGGGATATCCGACTTCCACACGAATCCTTCAGTGCCCTCGGCCGCTGTGGTCTTATCGGCGGCCAATGCGGCAAAGACTAATATGAAGATTAGCAACAAGCATGGAAACAGATAGCGTGTCATGTGTTTTTCCTTTTCTTTGAAATGTCGAGAATCGAACGTTGGACCGTTCAATATGTTCCATATTTTAGCGCCGTCTCGTACATGGTGGTAATAACTCGTTCTTTAGAATTCATGATTTCGCCAAGGTGTTTCCATAGGCCATGATTGCCGATGCGACAACAAGAATGGCAATCGCCGCGTACATCTGCATACGTGGCCGTCCATGAACCCCGCGCCATTCGCCGCTGATGAAACCCAGGCCTTGCGAGCCGGTCATCTGCATTGCCTGCTGGATGCCCCATCCGACCGAAGCGCCCAGCGTTCCCAAGAGCAGCATCCCAGTGCCCGTCAAACTGACAGAGACGCAGAACTGCACACCGATAATCACGGCCAGGACGGCTTCCTTGGGGCTGCTGAACAAGACTCCCCAAGAGTTGTTTTTGTTCATCAGCCAAAGGGCGTATCCAAGGTTGACGAAGGCCCCGCCTAGCAGTGCCAAGGCATAGACGGCCACGTTCGCGGCGACCGAGCCGGTAGCGACAGTAATGGCCACATCTCTCGGTTGCGGGCCCGAGGCATAAGCGGCCTCGATCGTATCTGCAGCTTTCTGGGCGGACATTTGGCCGACCGCAATCTGCCCGATTCCTGTCAGTTCGATCATGCCATCTTCGCCAACAGCATATTTGTCGGCTTTGCCATCGATTGTGACATCGATGCATGAACCCGGTTGGACATGGCTGAGGTTGGCTACTATCGGTCCCTGACTGTAGACGAAAACAAAAGCCATGAACGAAGAAAGTATACCGGCTATCACCGTCATAATCAGTCCCCCCAGGAATCCGCCGGATGTGGGATCTTGTTTTTTAAGGATGCGATCGCGTCCAAAACCGGCCAATGAGGCCAGCACCACGCCGACTAGAATTATGGCGACACCCAGCACAACTGTCAGCCCGGCGGGCGAGTCGAGAGAAGGCGCGCCGGAAAAGAGCCCGGAGCCCTTAAAGACCATGGGTACCAGAGCCCCCACCGAAACGCCCAACCCGGCCAGGATAGCTCCCGTCAGGGCAACGCCTATGCGAACGAAACAAATGCCGCAAAGAACGTTGGCGATTCCCCAGCCAACGGAAAATACATTACCAATTAGGATTGCCGAGACGGGAATATTGCCTATCGACTCGATCGGCCGCGGGCAAAAACTTAGCGTGATCGTCCACGGCAGGATAATCAGCCCTACCAGCATACCCAACAACCACCAGTGCTCGAATTGATACTTGCGCATCAGCTTGAAGGGCCAGGCGCCACTGCCCATCAATAAACCAGAAAAAGCAACGATCAGCAATCCAACTGCGGTAGTCATTTATATCCTCGTTTTCTCTGCTTGTCTTTTAGTGATAGTGGCCGTTGAAAATCCCCTACGAGCCGTCAGGATGTCTGTCCAGTGCCGCCAGGTTATGCATGTCGTCCTTGAGGTGATGGTATAGGTTGCAGTAGATTTCGAACAATTCCTGGTAGTGTGCGTGCCAGGCGGGTTCGGGCTCGATGGTTTTGGCAACGGTCACCGCCTGGTCGACTATCTCGCGGACACCCTTGAAGACGCCCGTGCCTACGCCGGCCAGCACGGCGGCACCAAAGGTTGCGCCGCTGTTATTGCCGGGCAGACAGATGGGTATCCCCAGCACCGAGGCAATGATGCGAAACCAGTGCTCGCTGTTGCCGCCACCCACGGCCATCAGACGCGACAGGCCAAGGCCGATGTTTTGGGCTTCCCGGACGTTTTGGTAGAGACCAAACGCCACGCCTACGAGAATCGCACGAATCACCTGCGCACGTGTGGTCTTCAGTGACAGACCGAAGAGTGTGCCTTGGGCCGAACTGTCCCAGATGGGTGCCCGTTCGCCGTTCATATAAGGGAGGAATATCAGATTGCCCACACCAGGTTCGACTTCCGCGGCCGCCGCGGTTAAGATGTCGTATACGTTCTGGCCGCGCTCTTCGGCGATTGATTGTTCGACCTGCCCAAACTGGTCGCGGAACCATTTCAGCGACGCACCGGTGGTGCTCATCGCAGCGAATACGACACTACTGCCCGGCGTGGCATGGTAGATCTCGGCCAGGTTGCCGCAATCGATCCACTTGTCGGAACCCATTAACAGTACGCTTGAAGTGCCCATAACAATCACGCCGTCGCCGCTCCCCACCACACCGGCCGATAGACCGGCGGCGTTGGCGTCGACGATACCCGCCACGACCGGCACTCCCTCGGGCAGTCCGGTTGCTGCGGCCGCTTCGCGGGTTATGGTGCCGACCACGTCGGATGTTTCGAAGACTTGTGGAAACAGTTCCAGTGGAATACCGAATGTATCGCATAATGTTTGCGACCAGGCGTGTTGTTTGACGTCGTAGAGTTGACTCAAGCTGGCATGTGAAATATCGCACGAATGGCGGCCGGTCAAGTGGTAAACGATATATCCGTTGGCGGTCAGAATTCGTCGTGTCCGCGCGAACAGTTCGGGCTCGTTTTCCTTCAGCCAAATGGTTTTCGACAAAAGATACGAAGGATCGATGCGGTTGCCGGTGATTGCTTGTACTCGTTCCTCGCCGAGTGTGCTGCGGATTCGTTCGCATTGTGGAGCGGATCGTGTATCCATCCAGATAAGCGCGTTGCGCAGGGGGACACCCGAATCGTCCAGCGGTACCAGTGCCGGTGCCTGGCAGCTTATGCCCACGCCTTTGATTTCACTTGCATCGATACCAGATGAAAGAATCGGTCCCAAGACCTTAACGGTTCCATCCCACCATGTAACGCTATCCTGCTCGGCCCAGCCTGGGCGGGGATGCAATGTAGCGTGTTCGCACGTGTTTTCGGCAACGGTCCTGCCTTCGGAGTCGAATAATGCAGCCTTGACGTTGGTGGTGCCCACGTCGATGCCGAGGAGATATTGGTTCATGTTCAGTTGTCAGTTATTAGTCATCAGGTTTAAGGTTCAGTCATTCGACATTGGACATTCCTAATTCATTCTTCATTCTGATTTCGACATTCGTCATTTCCGTCTTCTGCCCTCTGACACCTGCCCTCTGATATCTCTCATGGGATAACGTCCAATTTCATATGCCGCATCCACGGCCGCCAACAGGTTAGCCGGAGGAACGCCATGTTGCACGCAATGTACGGGCGTGAACACGTATCCCCCGCCGGGCGCGAAGATTTGCAATCGCTCGTTGACCTGTTCGACTACTTCCTCTTGAGTGCCGAAGGGCAGCACGGTTTGCGTATCGACGCCGCCACCCCAGAATACGATCCTCCTGCCGTAGGTCTGCTTGATCCGCCGGGCATCCATGTTTGCCGCCGTTAGCTGTAAAGGATTGATGATATCCACGCCGGCATCGATGAAGTGTTCCAGAAAATCGAACACGCTGCCGCAGCTATGAAAGAATGTTTTGGCGCGGCTGTTGGCGTGCACATAGTCATTCATCATGCGGTAGTTCGTCACGTACAAGTCGCGGAAAATATCTGGGTTGAACAGTGGCGCCTTTTGCGTGCCGAAGTCTACCGCCGAGATGAAAACAACGTCGATATATCGGCCGACCGCGTCCAGGTAGAGTTTGAGATTCTCCACCGCCCGTTCGGCGGTGGCCTGCAGGATCGATGAACAGTACTCCGGTTCGGTCACCAGCAGGCAGATCCAATCGGTAAGGGTGTGGCCGGCGAAGAGGCTGGTTGTGCCCAGGCCACCCTTGCCGAACTCGCCCAGGATGGCGTAATCGGTGTTTTCGTATAATGTACGGGCGTTATTTTCGATAATCCGCAGGTGTTCGTCGCTGAAGAGCTCGATCTTGCCTCGCCATTCGTCGGGATCCATCTTTGAAAAATTGTCGGATAGACCGGTAGGGCAGGTTTTTTCGAAATACAGAGCCCCCGGAACCAGTACGGCCTGGCGGTTGCCTTTGGAGTCGAGGATGTAGGTGCTGCCCTGTTCGTCGACCTCGGGATTGAAATTACCCGGCATATATACGTCGTTCCCTTGTTGTGTCCGCCAGGATTTCCAGTTGTCGTTAATCAGCCCGAACTTCATGGATGGATTTTCCAGACTGACCACGTCGCCATGCAGGCGTTGCCGAAGGGGTTCTTCCATGCGGGCCAGCATTTCGAATGGCTCATAGACCTTGGGAGCGTCGAGTTCCAGGCCGAGTGCTCGGGTCAGCTCGACGTATTCGTCCACGCAGATGCCCGTGCAATTCGAACCTCCGATATCGATGGGGACGCGGTCGGGCTCTTCGAAGGCCAATGCGGTCTGGATTCTTTCACGCGAAGTCATGCTCATGGCGGCAATCATGTCTTTCTTGCGTCGGCCTCGCCTTTGGCGATTTCCACTCCCGCCCCAACACCCAGTCGTGACGCACCGGCTTCGATCATCGAAAGGGCCTTTTCGTAGTCACGAACCTTTCCCGACGCTTTGACTCCCAGATCCTGGCCAACGGTCTCGCGCATCAGTCGAATATCCTCGACCGTGGCTCCGCCGTCGGTGAAACCGCTGCAGGTTTTCACGAAGTGCGCCCCGGCCGCCTTGGCTATTTCGCAGGCCTTCACTTTTTCGGCGTCGTCGAGCAGCATGGTCTCGATAATCACCTTAACACACTTACCCTCGGCAGCAGCCACAACGGCGGCGATATCTTCTTGTACCACTTCGAACCGCCCGTCTTTCAAGGCTCCCACGTTGATGACCATGTCGAACTCCTCTGCCCCGTCGGCCAGGGCGGCACGGGTTTCGGCCGCCTTGGTTTCGGACTTATTGGCCCCCAGAGGGAAACCGATCACTGTGCAAACAGAGGTCCCGCTACCGGTGAGTAATTCGGCCGCCAGGCTGACATTGAAGGGGTTTACGCAAACCGAGTGGAAACCATACTGTTTGGCTTCGGCACAGAGTTTTTCGATGTCCCGGCGAGTGGCCCAGGCTTGCAGTATGGTGTGGTCTATATAGTTGGCGATTTTTTCCATTTATGGTTTCTCCTCGGGGATAATTGAAGGCTCGATTAGTAATTGGCGGTAATTTCCACCTTTCCCGTGAAGCCCGTGAGTTTGATAGTTTCTTTGTCTTTGTCGAACCCGGTCCATGGTTGGCCGTTGACCGTTACGTTCTTGATCGGTGCCGCCTTGGGATGGCGGAAACGCACAACGACACTCTTGGGTGGATTGCGATTGGGTATTTCGACGGTAGCGGTAATTTTACCGTTATCTACGTCCGAGAGGATTTCGTACGCCAAAGTTCCGAAATAGGTAGGGGCGTTTTTGACTACGATCTTCTTGCCCTGTTCGAGCCAAACGCGAGGCGTGGCACGGGCGATCCACAAGGATTGGCCATCTTCCATCACCAACAGGTTGCGGAAGTTTTCCAGGAACCAGCCCGCCGTGCCGTTGTCGGCCCAAGTGCAATTATTATACGCACCCAAACATCCCCATTCCCACAACTTTCCATCGGCACTGACCATGGCCGCATAGGAGTTCATCCAGAAGCGGAGGAAATTGGGTACATCGTCTTGCAGCAGGTAGATGTTGGCATTGTGCGATGCCTTGGGCAATGTTCCACCGTAGCAATTCCAAAACCAGTCGCCGTCCAGTTTCTGCATGGCGCCGCCGGCCGTTCCTAGCTCCTCCATCGCGCTGATGCTACCGGCTATGCGGCTGTCGTTGGCATCCAACGCCGCGAATTGTTCGGCAAGCGGCAGTGCCCCTATAATTGTGTCGATCTGTGGACGCTGAGGGGCGCCCAACTCGAAATTTGCCGCGCCCCGCGCATACGCTGCAACTTGTGGAATATAACTGTGGTACATGCCGTCGCGTCCGAGCCGTACCGGCGACAGCGCCGCCTCTCGTTCCACGGCCCGGCGGATATCTTTGCGAAACGCATTGGCTTCGTCGCGGTAATTCCGCCCTGTGTCCGCATCGAACTCAGTCAAGGCGTCGGCGAAACGCTGCAGCCCCTGCAGAGCAAAAGTATTGTCACAGTAGTACCAATGCCAATCGCAACTGGGCATGGCATAATCGCCCAGCATGCACGGTGGCATGAGACCGGCCACCATGAGATCCTGGCGGTTGGGAATGTCCTTCATGTAAGAATTACGTTGGCGGATGATCCAGTCTGCCGCAGCCTGCATGCGGGCTCGGTTCCGCTCGAACCACTGCTTGTCACCGGTGAGGAAATATCGCTCGGCCATGGCAAACAGGAGTCTTCCCGTCGAAGCGTGTGTGCCGTCATGGTCGTAGCCCATGTCGTGCCGCATGCCTGTGGCCCACTCCAGAGCCCCCGCGCAATCCACATAATCACCGTCGGACTTCGCCCCCGGGGCTTTGAGGAAATGTTCGTACACCTTATTTGCCTCATCGTGCAGACCCACCATGTCCATATCGTGTGCAACTCGGGCAACTTCAAAGGCAAGTCCGCCCCATACGCTACGGCCTTTCAACTGGAACGAGGCCGCGCGCCAAGCATCGGTCCAACGCTGGTCGGGGAGTTGCACCTGCATGGGAGGGTCCGGAACCTGGGGAAATGGCGGAACGGCCGTACCGGCCGGACATGTCGACAGACGGACCTTCTGCATGAGCTCATCCCAGGAAGCGGCCTCGGGGTGTTCGCGGACCATCTGGCAAATACTTTTGAGGTTCTTGGCCGCCAATTCCGCGGCAAATTGTCGGGCCGTTTTCCCGCTGCCGGCCTTCGTTACGAAAACACCGTGTTCCGGAATCAGGATCGGGCCGTTTTCCAGGTCTCTGACGCGAAACGTGAAGCTGGCCGTTTTACTTAGAACGGTAACGCGACTA
The DNA here is from genome assembly GCA_016934075.1 of Pirellulales bacterium. Classification (GTDB taxonomy): domain Bacteria; phylum Planctomycetota; class Planctomycetia; order Pirellulales; family Thermoguttaceae; genus JAFGTN01. The sequence continues at coordinate 2,374 of JAFGTN010000036.1, read as the reverse complement.
TCCAAGGCCGCGCGATTGCCAGTCGCATAGAGTAAAGGCACGACGATGCCTCGTCTCGCATTGCCTTCGGCCCGCGATTGCCACGTGTGTGTGCCGGTCACCTTCGTTCCATTGTCGTTCGCCAATGGCGTGACTGGGCCAACCATCGCCATATAAGACTCTACGCAGCCATCCCAGTCGACCTTCTCCGATTCCGGCTGGAAGCCCCACTCAATTTCCAGATCCATGCGTTGCCACACGCCCGTGTTCGGACTGGTCACGCGGATGCTCGGTACGGCGGACTTGGCGCTGCCGGGCGTTTTTTCTTCGTCGTAGAAGACGGCGACCAATTCCGTGGCCGCATCGGTCGAAATCATCGTGGGATTGCTCTTTAGTGGACCTGCATAGGTGACAGCAAGCATCTTCGCGGCAGGGTCGTCTTTGTACGTCCAATTGAGACCGTCTTTCGAAATTTGTGGTTTGCTCAGGATTCTATCCCTGGTCCATCCAAACCAACCGAATGACGTGGGATAGACCCGAACCTCCACCGTTTCCGGCGCAGGAATCTTCCCAGTGCCGGCTGGCCATCGCAGTTCCACTTGAGGATTCGCAATTCCTCCCGTCCAGAGCAAGCCCGCCTGTAGCTGGCCTTTTGGTTTTGGCAGTAAAGGTATCAGCAAATCGGGCATTGGATAATATATGCTTTTCAGTTTTTCTACGGGCAGTGCCACGATAGCCGTCCGATAAACATTGTCCAGTCGTTCGAGACGCCGAGGAATAAAATACGCTTCCGGCTTCTCTTGCACTGCCCGATCGGCCCGCCACGCATACGCCCAGGGCGAAATATCCACGGGTTTACCAACCAACTTGTCCAGTTCGATTTTCTCCGTCGCCGTCGTTTGAGGGTCAGAGGATTCCGCCGTGGATACGACAACGATAAGCACTGCCACCACTGTAATTATTTGCCTAATTGGTTTTTTCATTATCTATGTATTTCCTTTTTTTCACTTCTCACGTTGATAGATTACAATCGGCGCGCTGGGACACTGCTTGGCAATAATTAGCAGCCCTTCTTCCATAAGCTGCCGGCCGGTTGCTTTCGTCTTTTCGGGCGAGTCGAGATTCATAAGCGTGTATTTCGCTTCCGGGTTGAGCCCATGAAGTTTCAGACGTGCTGACTCATAAACGCTGCCCGGGCGGCGAAATGCCTGCACCACGCCCCCGTCGAGGTCCGCGCGATGAAACTGCCAGGCTATCCATTGGTCGTCGGCCAGGCCGTATTTGGTCAGCGGATAGTAATCGCCGGAAAAAAATGTCGAAATCTTGCGCCAGTCGCCCGTGATGCGGCGGATCAGATCCCAGTCGGTGCCTTCTTTACGAACGTCGCGGCAGTAACCAAATCCCGGGCAGAATGAACTGCGGGCCACATAAACTGGATGATCTTTGATATTATAATACACGCCCGTCCCGAAGAAAGGTACCCATAAAGCCAGGCCGTAGGTTTGCCCTTGATTGCCGGCAGCGAAACTCGAATCGCCCTGGAAGGAATGATAATCACTTCGCAACATCGGCAGGGAACGCCGCAGCGTTTCCAGATCGTTGCGGCGACCGCCCGAGGCGCAGGAGTCGATCAGCATGTCGGGGTGCCGGCGGCGCAGCTCGTCCCAGTAGGCAAGATAGCCTTCGACATATCGGATTTCGGTGATGCCTTGGCGGTCCTTGGAGTCATTGCCTCGCCAAAACGCGAGCGGGTCGATATTATGATCCTGCCGGTAGAGGTCGATGCCTTCCTCGGTAAGCATCTTGTCGATGTGGTCGGTTAGCCACTTGCGAGCTTCCACATTGCCCAGGTTCAAGAGCTTCTGATTGCCATCGGCCCCCAGCAACCACTGGGGATGCTTTTCATAGAGTTCGGTGCCCGGATGAACTCGTTCCGGTTCGAACCAGAGGATGTGTTTAAGCCCTTTGGCGTGACCGTGGTCGGTGACGGCGCGAATGCCGTTCGGGAAGCGCTTTCGGTCCACTTTCCAGGTTCCCGTCAGAGGCCAGCCGACGCCGTCGCACGGATACCAACCGGCATCCATCCACCAGTAGTCGAGCTTGATTCGTTCGGCGGTGAAGGTATCGATGAAACGCTTCTCGTCGGCCTCGTTGCACATCAAACCCGGGAAGAACCCGCCGCTACAAGACGAAAGGATCGGTTCTGGAAGTTTTCCGCCTGGCCGGGGTAGATTGTGAGCCTGCATCCAGCGTCGCCAGATGTTCTGCGCGCGGATGCAATCGCCCTGGTAGAACTGCAGAACCACCAGCGGCGTGCGTACCTCTTCGCCCGGGTGCAGCTTGAAATGCGTGAGTTCCTGCCCGCTGCGCACATGCAGGCCGGTTTGCTCGTCGC
>JAFGTN010000359.1 GCA_016934075.1 Pirellulales bacterium | reverse complement strand
AGGTAGAGGAAACGCGGGCCAGGGCCAAGGAAAATGCGGACAAGGCGTCGTTGTTCTTCGACGAAGGCGCGGCCGGAACTTATTTAAACGACATCGGGCCCACGCAGGCCCGCGACATGGCGGCGGCCCTGGGTATCGTTTTACGCGAAGCCCGCCAGCAAAACGCCGTCGAGCTCCCAGTGGTGATCGTAGTCGGCGACGGGCGACCGTTGGTGCCGGAATTGGTGGCTGCGGTGGCCGAGGGCCTGCGGTGGAGCGGTTGCCACGTGGTGGATATCGGCCAAGCATCGGCCCCCGCAACTGCCTTTGCAGTGAAAAATTTAGAAACCGATGGCGGAATTCTGGTAGGCAATCCGGGGTATGAGCCACAAATCGTGGGCTTGAAGTTCTGGGGCGCGCAGGGCATGCCGCTTTCAACGGACCAGATAGCGCCATCGCTGGACGATGTGCGGCGTGTGTATGAATCCAGACCTGCCAGACCCTGCCGCAAGTTCGGCTCGCTCAGACGCCTGCAGATCGAAGACGCCTACCTGGCTACACTGGCCGATCATTATCACGCTCTTCGACCCTTACGAGTGGTGTTGGATTGCGGTTGCCGGCCGATGGTCGAGTATCTGCGGCGTTTGACGGGAGCGTTGCCTTGTGAAATCTTGAACTACCGCGCGGGTGAAAGCAGTTGTTCATCGACTCAGGGGCAGCTAGTTAGCCCGGTCGCCTGCGACCGGTACGAACAATCGGAGCCCCAGCAACCGGTCGCAGGCGACTGGGCTAACAGGACAGCTCTTCAATACGCAGTTCGGAAAAATGGTGCACATCTGGCCGTGTCGGTCGACGGTAACGGCGAAACTTGTACTGTGTTCGACGAACGGGGTCGTACAATAGAGGCCCAGCGGTTGGCGGAGCTTATCGGCCGGCATGTAGAGGGTCAAATCGACGACGGCGATGGGCGCCTTGCGTACGCCAACGCCGGTGTCCCGCTGCCCGACGCCCTGCGTACGCTCACCCTCCTGCTGGAAATCCTCAGTCAAAGCGACCGCCCCCTGTCGAGCGTCCTCGACGAGTCGCGGGCGGGAGGTTAGAATACTGGGTTAGCATGACTCAATACAAAAGAAAGACTGAAACATGACACCCAAAGACTGGCTGGCAAACCGAACCAATTGTATCGACGTATCCGGAATCCGACGTGTTTTCGAACTGGGTGCCAAGCTGAAAAATCCCATCAACCTCTCTATCGGCCAGCCCGACTTCGACGTGGCCGAAGAAACCCGCCTCGCGGCTATCGAGGCCATCAAAGCCGGCAAAAACGGATATTCGATCACCCAAGGCATCGATCCCTTGCGCGAAAAGTTGCAAGCCCGCGTTGATGAACAGTATGGCCATGCCGACCGCGAACTGTTCGTCACCAGCGGCACCAGTGGCGGGCTGATGCTGGCCACGCTGGTTTTGATCGATCCGGGCGACGAGGTTATAGTCTTCGATCCGTTTTTCATCATGTACGAAGCACTGGCCGGTGTTGCAGGAGCCAAAATTGTGCGCATCGACACGTATCCCGACTTCCAGGTCGATCTCAATCGGGTAGAAGCGGCTATCACGCCGCGGACGAAAATGATCATCTTCAACAACCCCTGCAACCCCACCGGCGCGGTTGCTCGACCGGAGATCGTCAGCGGACTGGCGGAGTTGGCCTCCCGTCACAACGTGCTCCTGCTCAGTGACGAGATCTACCGCGACTTCTGCTACGATAGCGATTTTATTTCACCGGCCATATTCAATGAGAACACGCTGGTGGTAGACGGTCTGAGTAAAAATGCCGGCATGCCCGGCTGGCGGATTGGCTATGCCCACGGACCCAAGGCAATCATCGCCGAGATGAAGAAGTTGCAACAGTACAGTTTCGTCTGTGCTCCCCACCCGCTGCAATGGGCTGCCGTGGCGGCCTTGGATGTCGACATGAGCGCACACTTCGACAGCTACCGCCTCAAGCGCGACCTGCTGGTTGAAGGGCTGGCCGATTGCTACGAACTGACCGTGCCCGGCGGCGCCTTCTACGCCTTCCCTAAAACACCCTGGGGCACCGGCAACGAATTCGTCGAAAAAGCCATTACCGAACATGAACTTCTGATCATCCCCGGTGGTGTATTCTCCGACCGCGACACACATTTCCGTATCTCCTTCGCTGCGTCCGACGAGGTGATTCTGCGAGGTATCGAGGTTTTGAGAAAAATGGCCGACCAATAGTGAGCCTGGCTGCTTGCGACAGTTTCCGGATATTAGCCCGGAATGTGTCACCTGTTATTTCCGCTTGCTAATTCCGCCAATTTCGGTAGCATGTGGAAAGATGGGCATTTGTATACCCATTGCAAGGCAGGGTCAATTCGACCCGAAGGCGAACAGATGAGGAGGTGCTGAAATGTTGTTACGATTTCTTTGTGCGGCTATATGTGTGGCTATGGCCGTTACGGATGTTGCCGGGGCAGGTGAATCGACAAGGGGTAAATTGAAATGCATGGGCAAATTCAATGCGGATGACAAGACAGTCGATTTCTTTCCGGCTATCGAAAAAGGCCAGATTCGCGTACGCTTGATTCCACGCAACGCCCGCCAGGCCCGGCTAATGATCGACAACCAGACAGAGCAACCATTGAACGTGCGGTTCCCCGCCGCCTTTGCCGCCGTGCCGGTGTTGGCCCAGTGGAAGAACTGGCAGCAGGGCGGGCCGGGCATCGTCGGCCCAAATAATCAATTGGGCCAAGGGAATAATCAGCCCGGCCAGATGCAGCAGATCGGCGGACCCTTTCAGGGCCCTGGCAATCCGGTGGGCAACAACGGTCCACTGATGAACATCGGCAACCCCAACGCCCAACCGTTACGGCCGGGCGGTCCAATGTTCGGTCCCGTGTTCAACATCGCTCCCGAAAACATCGGGCACATGAAACTCGATACCGTCTGCCTGGACCACGGCAAGCCCAACCCGCGGCCGAAGGCAAAATACGAAATCCGCCCCGTCGAGCAGGTTTGCCAAAAATCCGCCGTTGTCGAACTGTTACGCATGATGTCCGACCCGAAAGTCGACCGCCAGGCCGCCCAGGCCGCCGCCTGGCACTTGAACAACGGTAAAACATGGAAGCAGTTGGCCGACATGAAGAAAAACAAGCTGCTGCCGGTCGATCCGTTTTTTACCAAACAAGAACTAGCCGAGGCGCAGCTTCTGGTAGATGATGCAAACAATGCGGTTGCAAAGAAGGCCGAACGCGAAAAGCAAGAAAAGGCTCATAGTGCGTCACAGATGGCCACCATCCCAGAACTTTAACCGGTTGGTATAGGTATCGAATTGTAGCCGGATTCGCGAGAATTCTGCTACTACTCGGCTAGTGTGTTACGCAACCAACCTTACGGCGCATATCGCACCGTGCCGTGCTCGTCAACCTTATATCCCCATTTTTTCACATAATGCGGACCGGGAAGGAACTCGTCGCCCGTGCGGCGGAGTTCTTCCTGGAGTTTGGCGTCTAGCTGTTTTTGCAGTTCGGCGTGTTCGGGTTTGCCGCAGAGGTTATTTTGCTGATAGGGGTCGGTGCGGTTGTCATATAATAGCCATGGTCCGTCGAGCGTACGGACGAACGTGTAGCGTTCGGTACGGATGCCGCGGTACTCCCGACCACCCCTGGGTCGCGTCCATTCGCCGAAGGGGCTAACGCAGGTAATGAGCGAGGCTCCCTCGCCGCTGTCGGCTTCTTGGCCCAGCATCAGCTTCGAGCGGTCGCTGCCCTCGACCGTTTTGGGAATATCGATCCCGCACAGGCCCAGCAGGGTGGGCATGATGTCGGGTGTGTTGACGGGTGTGATAATCTTCCGTGACGATTCGCCCAGCCCGGCCGGCCAGTACACGACCAGCGGTACCAAAATCGCTTCGTCCCAGGGCCGTTGCTTGCGCGACTCGCTGTGCGACTCCAGCATGTCGCCGTGATCGGAAGTAAAGACCAGGATGGTGTTTTCCAACAAACCTTGTTTCTTGAGCGTTTCTTCGATACGGCCCACGCAAGTGTCCAGGGCGGCGATATGGGCATAGTAGCCGGCCAGGTCGATGCGCGCCTGCTTCTCGGCCGACTTCGGGACATTGGGCCGAAGCACAATATCCTCGGGCCGGAACATCTGCTTGAACCGCGGCGGCGCCGTTTGATAAGGATTGTGAGGCGGGCCCAGCGAAAGAATCAGGGTGAAGGGAACATCCTTGTGGCGCTTGATATAACGCCGGGCCTCTTCGGTTTGGGCGATGGCGTCGTAGCCCTGCCAGAATTTCTTTTCATTGTCGTCGGCGTAGTAGTGCGAATGGTTGTAGT
>JAFGTN010000358.1 GCA_016934075.1 Pirellulales bacterium | reverse complement strand
CACAATCGTGGATGTTAAGCCCTGGCCGTTGTTGGAGTTGCCCCAGCCGTTGCCATTGTGGGCGGAACAGATGGGACGGACCTCGCCGAAGAAGATGGTCGTGGTCAGGCCGTCGGTGCAATCGGTGATGCGCGTCTCGGTGTCCTTTGGGTAGCGGAAAAACGGTCCGGCGAAGTTGGTCGTGCTGCCGTAAGTGCCGCCGCCCGGGAAACGGGCGTAGTCGTTCCAGTTGTCCCATTCCGAGCATGGGCAGCTGGAGTTGTTCCCGTGTGTGGTAGGGCCGATCGAGGCCGCGTAGTTGTGCAGGGCCTTACCGTTGATGTGCTTGGGGTGGTCGTCGCTGGGGCACTGGTAGACGGACACTTCGATCGACTGGATCAGATCGCCTGTTGTGCCGCCGAGTCTTTGATTATCGACGGTTATTCCGGCGCTGTTTTCCAGGTCGAACATGTCGTATAGGATCTGTTCCTCCATGAGCGGCAGCAGGCGGATGAGGATCGAGCCCTGATAGTTGGCGTAGTCCGAACCCGTCCAGAATGATCCCGGCGGGAAGCATTTGTTGGTGAGCTCGTATCCGTGCAATGCCAGGCCGATCTGCTTGAGGTGGTTGCTGCAAGTCATGCGGCGGGCAGCCTCGCGGGCGGCCTGTACGGCGGGCAGTAGAAGGGCGATCAGGATTCCAATAATGGCAATTACCACCAGGAGTTCAACCAGAGTAAAACCGCGGGAACGGTCGGCAGTGGAAAGAAAAGTACGGGACATAGGATATCCATCCATGAGCTCGGATTTAATGATCTTAATTGAACTTGACTCGCAATTTTGCAAAAGTCCAGTTCTAAGTTGCAACTACTGCGATTTCAATTCCAGTTTGAGCGGTTCCATGCCGGACTCGACTTCAACCGTGTAGTCCCATTGTTTGGGATCGGAATATTTCCTGGGAATGATCCATCTTTCCCTAATGCCGCCGGGAATGGGCGCGCCCGACAGTCCGTCGGGATCGGCCTGGAATCCACTCACCTCGACCTTTCTTACGGTTACTTGGTGCTCGCCTAGGATAGCCCCGTCGCCGGGATCGAAGGTTTTCAGCGAGAACTTGCCTTCTTGGTCGGTTTCGCCCATGGCCGGCCGGCCTTCATTCTTGGGCTCGAACTTCACACTTGCGCCTTGCACGGGCTTACCGTCGAGGGTGACCACGCCGGTCACAGGTACGGTCTTGGGGCGACCCGGGCCGCATCCGATTGCAAGAGGTACGACAACGATAAAAACAAACCACAATCGCATTAGGTGCGAATCAGAAATGCAACTCATCAGATCACCCCCGTGTACTGAATTGAAATTGTAGTAGATAAGATACGAAACAAGTCTGGAATATATTGTGGCAGGTTTAAGCGAGATTGTCAATTTCTGTCATCTTCTTTGTCTTGACCCGACGGGATCCGATATATCGCAAACGAATCCTACTATCCCCTCGCATCGTCCAACGGCGGACGCCAGAAATTCAATGGTGGGAATATGAGACTCAACAGTCGCTCGGTCTCCGGGCTGGAAGCATTCAAAGAAGTTTCGCTCGTCGATGTTTGCCAGTCGAATTGGCCCAGAAGCAGGCGGGTAAAGTCGGCTACGTTGAGTGTGGCGTGGGCGGCCGCCTGGCGGCGTGCGGCGCAACCGGTTTGGATAGAGACGTTGTTGTGAGCCAAGAGGAGTGCGTAGCGGCGGCCTTCTACGTCCAGGGTCAGACGTCCAGGGATGGGCTCATGGGGTGATTCGCGACGGAATGTTTGCAGCCTGGCGTGAAGTTGGGGAGAGAGCAAGTGTAGCAGGCGGGATGGTTGGAGCAGGCGGGCCATGAGCACCTGTCCGTCGTTCGACACTTCGTGGTGATGGGTACCGCCCACAGAAGTGAATAAATCGTGCAGGGGATCTTGTGGGTGACCGTGATAGGTAAGGCAGTTATAGCCTTGTTCGATGGCGTCGTCGCACGCCCGAGCCAGCAGGTCCATTGCCGCTCGTTGGCAGTCCGGTTCGACCATCAACTCCAACACATGCTCGCCGCGAATGGCGGCATAGCCCACGATGGGTGTGCGGGTTTCGTCCAACTCGAACAAATCCGGGCCGTCTAGGGCAACATAGATCCGGTCGTATCCGTGACGTTCGATCAGCCAATGCCAATAGGCATCTGTACGCTCGAGCGGTCCAAACGAGTTGAGTGTATTGCGGTCGTAGATGCGTCGCAAGGCATCGATTTCCATCTGCCGCAAGCAACGAACATGAGTGTGCTTTCGTGGAGTTTCGCGAAGAATAGATGGACGCCGTCGCTGGTTTCGTTTAGGTTGTAGTCCCAAGTCGATCATGCCTGCCAATACTTCCCTGGCGCCGGCCCTCGAGTGGCTATGATGTCCGCAGAGTGCCCATCCGCTACGCCGGAAGAAGTGCGGTATTCGTGTGCGTATCAACCCCACTAGCGCCCCCCGGTCGGCCATGGTGTTTTCGGCCGCGGCTAAAAGTCGAAGTCCGTGACCCTGCGAGCGGATCTCCGGGGCCACGCCTAACCACTGCAGACCGGCGGCCGGTATTCTCAAGGGGCCGAAATGCATGGAACGTCGGGTGGTAAGCACATGGCCAAGCAGGCCCGGGCCGCATCTTATGACAAGCCGGTCGTGCAACTCGTGAAACGGATCGTCTATCGAGGCCTTGAATTCGATTTCTGAATATTTACTAGAAGACGGTGAGTAGAAAATCGATGCCAAGAGACGCGCAACCGCCGGGTGGTCGGCGGCAGAAGCCGGCATGGGCAATAAGGGCGATACTTTCCGTCGAACGCGGGACGTACCGCTGGATGGCATCCGCCGTGACGCAGTAAGGCTCATTGGCTCGCATCTCTCCCTAGATCGCCAAGTTATCCATCGCTCAGTTTATCAAAACCGATTTTTTCAGTTTTGGGAAGTAGGGCAGCAAGAAAAAACTTTACGTTATTCGTTGATTTTGCGGGCGAGTATATATGCCTTTAACGCGAACTCGAAGCGTAAGCGGGGGGGAATATGTTTTTGTCTACCTCTCTTCGCTTGCGCTTCAAATTGGTATGAGGTCGCACCCTTCTAAGGACTATACCCATCGAATGGGGTCACATTCGGCCGTGCTGGGCCAGATTTCCACGCCGCCGCCTTCGGGTAGGGAAAATTGTTCGGCAAGTACACCGGCCAGGGATTCGACGGCGAAGCGTTCGCTGGCGTAGTGGCCGGGGAGGACAAGGGCTACTGAGGTTGCTTGTGCTTCGAGGCAGGTGTGGAAGTTCGTTTCGCCGACCAACAGGCAATCGCATCCAGCGGCTCGAGCCGGTTCGAGGAACTCGCCTGCCGCACCGCAGGCCACGGCTGCCTTGGTGATCTGCTTATCATCTTCACCGACGATTTGCAGATTTTCTATGGCCAGAAATTCTTTAACCCGCCGCGTGAATTGGACCAGAGAAACGGGCTCATCGAGTTGTCCCCATCGACCGGCACCTAGAGTGTTACTGTCGGTAGCGTGTTCGAGGGGTACGAGTGGCGCGATATCGCCAAGTCCCAATCCGCGGGCCAGCCGCTGGTTAATGCCCTCGGCGGCCGAGTCGAATCCGGTGTGCGGGCTGTAAACGGCGATGCCGGCCGCGATCAGATCCAGAAGCATGCGGCCGGCGGTCGTTTCGCACGTAAGCTTTTTTAGAGCACGAAATGGTAAGGGGTGGTGCGCCACTATAAGGTCTGCCCGTCGTTCGACGGCCTCTTTGACAACCGGAGGTGTTATCGTCAGACAGGTCATCAGCCGCTCGACGCATGCAGCCACGTCGCCGACCAGGAGCCCCACATTGTCCCAATCTTCGGCCAGTTCGACAGGCGCGAAGCGGGCGAGGAAATCGGCGACCTTGTTTACGGTCAACTTAT
>JAFGTN010000357.1 GCA_016934075.1 Pirellulales bacterium | reverse complement strand
AAGCGGCCGAGAAGGAAACGGCTGCCAAGAAGATGCTGGCCGAAGGTATCACGGCCGAAGAAGCGGCCATGGGATTTGCCGAGGCCAATGTTATCGAGAAGAAGGCCATCGCCGAAGCGCGCGGCACAGAAGCCAAGGCCGGCGCTTTGGAAACGCACGGAACGGCCGAGGCGTCCGTGTTGCAGAAAAAGGCCGAGGCCGAAGCCAAGGGCTTAGAGGCAAAAGCCATCGCCATCGAAAAACAAGGAACGGCCGAAGCCTCCGTCATGCAGCAGAAATATTTGGCCGAAGCCGAAGGCATTACAGAGAAAGCCAAGGCCATGAAGGTGCTCAACGACGCCGGCCAGCAACACGAAGAGTTCAAATTACGACTGCAAAAAGATAAGGACGTGGAGATTGCGGCCATCCATGCACAGCAGGAAATCGCCATGCAACAGGCGAGTATCGTTTCGAAGGCGCTGGAGACGGCGCGGATTGACATCGTCGGCGGAGAGTCGGAATTCTTCGACAAGATTACAAGCGCGATCGCTTCCGGCAAGGCCGTCGACCGCTGGGTAAACAACTCCAACGTCTTGACCGATGTCAAGAAAACGCTTATCGGTGGAGACTCCGAGGAGTTCTACGCCAAGCTCAAGTCGATAGTCAAGGATCTGGGCCTTGGTACCGAGGATATCAAGAACCTCTCGATAGCCGCGCTGATAACAAAAATGATGGGCTTGACCGACGACAGCGAGTTGCTCGACCAACTTAAAGCCATCATGGGCACCGTCCGCTCGGCCGGTCTGTCTGACACATCGGCGTCGGTTTTGAACCTGAAGTAACCTGATGGGTAGCCCCGATAGCTTGGCTATCGGGGCGGCGTAAGCCGCAAGAGGCACATCGGGTTAGAGCGGGATACAAACCGTTGCCTCTTGTGCCCGCGGCACCCCGATAGCCAAGCTATCGGGGCTACCCGCAAACATTGAAAATATCCGTGTTTACCTGCCTGGTGCATCATGTCCAATACTTCCGATATAAACGACGAAAAACAGCAGCCAACCGCCGAGGAAACGCCGCAGGGTGATACGACAACCGCACCCGCCGGCCTGGAGCACGGCACCTACGAGGTCATTCGCAACCGCCTCAACGCGGCCGGCAAGGAACTGCGCTCTCGTGTAGAGCAACTCAACTCGGCCCGCAAGGACGTCTTCGGGGCCATCGAGACAAAGCTCCTGGCCACCGAACGGGTTACGACCGATAACAACTGCATACCGCGCGACATGACGCCGGTGGGCAATTGCTTCTTGTTCGGTTACAACGTTCACATCGGCCTTCGCTCGATTATGAACGTCGAGGACGTGTTTTCGGTCTACAAATTCGAAGACGGGCTGTTCACTCCGCAGGGGCTGGACTTGATCGAAGACGATCAATTCCGCCGGGACTTCGCAGAGCTGTTCAAATACTACAAGAATACGGTATTCACGCGTTTCGCCGTGATCGGACCGCACCTGTTCATGGTCTTTCGCATCGGCAAGGACGTGCGCGACATCAAGACCTTCAAGTGGCTGATCGACGGCGAGCGTCTGGTCTATATGGATGCCCGCAGCGAACACGAGTATCTCTTCCCACCGCAACACGAATTCACTTGGCAACGTACCCACCGCGATATGCAAAGTGCAGGTTTGCATCCGCACATCTCCATCGAAGACCGTCTTTTCGTGGAGACGGTGGGCGGCGACCTGACCGTTAAAATCGAGGACAACACCGACACGGGCGAGGGAATCTATGCCGAGGACGTCGACGATCCAGACCAAACGCTGGACGACGCCGAGTTTTTCTACGCCATCGTGGGCAGCCTGATCCTGCTGAAAATTCGCCCTTACCAGGAAGAGAAGTACCGCTATCTGGTGTATTGCGAGAAAACGCAAAGTGTGCGGCGTCTGGATACAATCGAAAACGCCTGCGTTCTTTTACCCGACGAACATGGCGTGATTTTCTCCAACGGCTATTTCCTGCAGACGGGTGAGTCGAAGGTTTTCGATAACCCAGACCTGGTCGACATGGCTTTTTCGGAGCGGATTCAGTCACCAAACGGTGAAGATTATCTATACGTGTTCTACAATCGCAAGACGGGCGTGCATGTGCTGTTGCCATACAACCTGATCGAGCAACGCGTCAACACACCGGTAATCTGCAGCGGCTATTCGCTCTTTAAGGACGGGCAGATGGTGTTTTTCAAGGCCCAGGAAGAGCCTCAACGGCACCACGCCCTGCAGATCTGGCAAACGCCCTACGTGGGCGCCGACTATCAGTCGCCCATACAGACCGATTCGTTTTTATACAAGATCGGCAACCGTGATATCGTCCGCGGTATGGCCGAGTGCCACGAGGTCCTGGGTCTGATCGCCAAAGAAGATACATACACAAATCTGTTTATCGATCTATCGAAAAAGACGGGGGACATTCTCGACGCCTATTATTGGCTGGGCGATGAGACCACATTCAATCTCCGCGAGACACTGGAAAAGATCAAATCAGCCGCCGAGGCCGCCATCAGCGAGTTCGAGAAAGTGACCAGCGTGAGGCGCAACACTCGCAACGAGTTGCGGCGGGTTTCGGATAAAACCCGTGAGATCAGCGCCACGGTGCACTCGCGGCGTTTCGAGGTGATCGGGGATTTCGTGGGATCACTGGTAGAACTGCGAGGTGTGAGGGGCGAAATCATATCCTTGCGCGAACTGCGATATATCGACATGGCCGAGGTTGATCGGCTGGAAGAAAGCGTTCAGGAGCAGACCCAGCGAGTGGCGACAAATTGCGTGGGCTTTTTGCTAAAACCTGAATCGCTTGAGCCCTACGCGGCTACCGTATCCAAGAACCGGGGGGCGATTGATACTCTGGAAACGGTCGCCGACTCCAGAAAACTGGAAGAACAGATCGCCAAAAACGCCGGCGAGCTGGAAATGCTGATCGAGGTCGTCAGCAACCTGAAAATCGAAGACGCTACGCAACGCACAACGATCATCGACAACATTTCGGCCATTTTCTCGCAATTGAACCAAGCCCGCGCGGCCTTGAAGACCCACATGGGCGAGTTGATGAAGGTCGAGGGTGTAGCGGAGTTCACTTCACAAATCAAGCTCTTGAATCAGGGGGTGGTCAACTATCTGGATATCTGCGATACGCCAGACCGTTGCGACGAATTCTTGACCAAGATGATGGTCCAACTCGAGGAGTTGGAAGGACGCTTTGCCGAGTTCGACGAGTTTGTGGAAAAACTGGCCGAAACGCGCGAAGAGATATACAACGCTTTCGAAACCCGCAAGCTGCAACTTGTCGAAGCCCACAATAAACGAGCCACGGCCCTGATGAACGCGGCCGAACGGATACTTAAGGGCATCAAGGGACGCGTCGACAAGTTCGGAACGGTTAACGAGATCAACGGCTATTTCGCCTCCGACCTGATGATCGAGAAGGTTCGCGAAATCATCGACGACCTGGGTGAGATGGGTGACAGCGTCAAGGTCGACGACATCCAGAGCCGTATGAAGACCATCCGCGAGGACGCCGTTCGCCAGTTGAAGGACCGTCAGGACCTCTACGAAGACGGCGAGAACGTCATCCGGCTGGGGAACCACAAGTTCTCGGTAAACAATCAAGCCTTCGACCTGACGACCGTTTACCGCGACGAACAGATGCAGTTCCACCTCTCGGGCACGAACTACTTTGCACCCATTGAAGACGAAGAATTCCTTGCCACTCGCAATGTCTGGTCGCAGGAGGTCGTTTCGGAGAACAAAGACGTTTATCGGGCTGAATATCTGGCTTACAAGATATTCCAATCGTTGGACTCGGACGGGCAGCCCACGGCCGCGGAAATTCAGCAGATGGATGACGAGGCTTTGGTGGCGTTCGTGCAACGTTTCATGGGCCCGCGATACAGCGAGGCTTATGTGAAGGGCGTTCACGACAACGACGCCGCGAAGATCGTCCGCGTTTTGGTTGAACTGGACGCTACGCTGGGCCTTTTGCGTTACCATCCGCGAGCTCGTGCCTTGGCGTTGGTTTTCTGGTCGCAGTTTGCCGACGCGGCTGAAAAAGAACTGATCGCGGCCCAGTTGCGAAGTTTCGGGAGGGTTGAGGATCTGTTCCCCAACGCCCGGGAGCAAGTCCGCTACATAGCCGAAGCGGAGAAGCTGATCGGCGAATATGTTTCGGAAACAAAAATATTCGACGCGCACCTGGTTCCCGAAGCGGCTCGATATCTTTTCGACGAATTGACACACGGCGACCGCTTCGTGGTCAGTGCCCGTGCGCGGAACCTGTATCAGGCCTTTGAGGCGTATTTGTCGCAGAAGTTTTTCGCCGAAAAATACTCTGAGGCCGTTGCCGGTTTGGACGGCAACGCCGCGGCCGCATTCCTGGCCCGCCGCGATTGGGTAACGGCCTTCGTGGCCTCTCGCGGCGACGATACAGAGACGGACTACATCGACGAGGTGGCGGCCCTCTTGATGGAAGAATCACTGGATGTCACCCGCGTGGTGGAAGCTTCGGTCGCCCAAGATCTGGACAACATGATCGGCAACCATCCTCTGATTGAAAACAAAATCTATCATCTGAATTACAATACGTTCATGCTCAAACTCGCTCGTTTCGAACGCGAGGTTGTACCGCGGTTCGAGTCCTATGGACATTTGAAGAAGGAACTTGTAGACGCGGAACGGGATCGCATGCGGCTGGACGAGTTCCGACCGCGCGTGCTGACATCGTTCGTACGCAACAAGCTTATCGACCAGGTTTATCTGAAACTTCTGGGCGACAATCTGGCCAAGCAGATCGGAGTGGTGGGTGAGAAGAAACGTACCGACCTGATGGGCCTCTTGCTGTTGATCTCACCTCCGGGCTACGGAAAAACCACTTTGATGGAATATCTGGCCAATCGCCTGGGCATCATCTTCATGAAGATCAACGGCCCGGCTTTGGGGCACCGCGTGACGTCGCTCGATCCCAAAGAAGCGCCCAACGCGGCCGCTCGCGAGGAGATGGAGAAACTCAACCTGGCTTTCGAGATGGGCGACAACGTGATGATCTATCTCGACGATATCCAGCATTGCAATCCGGAGTTTCTGCAGAAATTCATCTCGCTCTGCGATGCGCAGCGAAAGATCGAGGGTGTGTATCGCGGCAAGACGCGGACCTACGATCTTCGAGGTAAGAAGGTGTGCGTGGTCATGGCGGGTAATCCCTACACCGAAAGCGGCGAAAAGTTCAAGATCCCCGATATGTTGGCCAACCGTGCCGACACGTACAATCTGGGCGAGATCATCGGCGACACAGCCGACGTCTTCGAGATGAGTTACCTGGAAAACTCGCTGACTTCCAATCCCGTTCTCGACCGTCTGGCCAGCCGCAGCCAAAAGGACGTCTATGCGGTGATGAAAATGGCCGAGGGCGAGACGGGCGAGGCCGTAGACCTGGAAGGCAACTATTCGGTGGCTGAGGTCGACGAGATGGTGGCCGTGATGAAGAAGCTCATGCACGTCCGCGACGTGGTGTTAAAGGTCAACAACGAATACATTCGTTCGGCCGGCATGACCGACGAATATCGCACCGAGCCGGCATTCAAACTGCAAGGCTCTTATCGAAACATGAACCGCATTGCCTCGCAGGTGGTGGCGGTGATGAACGACGCCGAACTCAATGCCTTGATCCTGGCCTCGTATCAAAACGACGCGCAAACGCTCACCACCGGCAGCGAATCGAACATGCTCAAGTTCAAGGAACTGACCGGCCGGCTAAGCAGCGAGGAGTTGGAACGCTGGGAGGATATCAAACGTCGATTCGGCCGCAACGTGCAGCTTAAGGGTATCGGCGACGACGCCAAGTTCGGACAACTTGTCGTGCAACTCAGCAGTTTCAGCGACGGTTTGGATTCGATCAAGAAGACGCTCCGTAACGGCGTCGAACAGATGCTGCTGGCCAAGCAAGCCGACGAGAAGCCGATTACTGCCGCATTCGACGCCGGCACCACGGCAGCTATCAACGCACTAGTCGAACAGCTTAGCGCGGCCAAGGAGGAAATCCGACAAAGTATTGCCCGGGCCGCCGATTTGCGGGCAGCCGAACCGGCAGCAGTGGAGCAAGAGCCCGCACCACAGGAAATCCACGTTGTCAGCAAGATCCCCAACGCCGTTCTCAACGTAATGCGGCACCAGTTCCGGCTGATGGAAGGCTGGCTGGAACCGCTGCAGAAACAGTCACTCAAGCAAGGTGACGATTTGCACAAGCTTCGCGAAACCATGGCAGCCACGCTCGAAAAGTACAATACACTGGTCGAGATGTTGGAACAATCGGCCCATGAGAAAGATGCCATAGAAGACGCTTTGGCAAAGCATAAGATCAAGGTCGATCGTTCTAAGTGAATGAAGGTGTCCGGGAAATGGTAAGGCGAAGCTTCTGCGGAGCCGTGTTCTAAGCAGTTCCCGGCTCAGCAGGAGCTTCGCCCTACCGTATAAGACGTCAGCTTGACAGGGCAGATCCGTTCTGTAAGATAAGGCGTAGGCCGGGTCGTGCCCCGGCGTTTTCGATGCTAGCCTGTCTCTAGCCGGGTTACAACCCGGCCTACGGTTTATCATTATCTCACCCACCGAACATAAAGGAATCCAAAACATGACACGCCCCGTTTCTATCGTTGCACTACTAATTTCTTTCGTCCTTTCGACATGGACCGCGGTCGATGGTGCCGACGCGCCTAAAAAGATCAATGTGCTGCTGATCGCCGGTGACGATGTTGCTCCGTTTCACGACTGGCGAGATATCTCCGAATCCACCCGCGAAGTGCTGGTCGACAGCGGGCGTTTCGATGTGCGGATTTGTGAAGATCCGTTGATCCTGGAATCTAAAAAGGCTCTTTCGGCATACGATGCGATAGTTTTCACGATGTACAATAAAAGTGTGCCGATGATCAGTGAAACCGCCAAGAAGAACCTTTTGGATTTCGTATCCGGAGGCAAGGGCTTTTACGTGCAACATTTGGGTAGCGCGTCGTTCAAGGATTGGGATGAGTTCGGCAAACTCTGTGGACGAGCGTGGGTAATGGGCACCTCGGGCCACGGCCCACGGAGTGTTTTTGCCGTCGATATTGCCGATCCCGATCATCCCATCACAAAGGGCATGAAGGGATTCAAGATCTTTGACGAACTTTATGCAAAACTGCAGGGTGACACCGATATCCACGTCCTGGTCACGGCCGATTCGGATTGGAGCAAGAAGACCGAGCCCTTGGTATTCACGGTCAAGTATGGCAAAGGCCGTTGTGTCCATAACGCCTTGGGCCACGACTATAAGGCAATCAAGAATCCCAGCAATAAAAAGCTGATTTGTCGGAGCGTGGAGTGGGTAGCCACGGGCAAGGTTGCCGAGGAAAGCAAGTAGCAGTGAGCGATGAGCGGTAAATTCGCATCTCACTGATCATAGCCAATTCCAGAGGTAAGCAGATATGTCCAAAACCATGTTACGTCTCACCCTGGTTGTTACGATCACAACCGTGTTTTGCGGATGGGCCGCGGGGCCTTTGCCGGCCGACGAAAAGCCGGAAACGAAGGCCCACGACGCGGTCAAAATAATGTCGTTCAACATCAGAATGAGTTTGGCAAACGATGGGCCAGACAGTTGGTCAAAACGTCGCGAACTTGTGGCAGATACGATTCGCCGTTACGCCCCCGATTTTCTCGGCACACAAGAGGCAATGGCCGACCAGGTCGCCTTCCTGAGAAAAAAGCTGCCACAATACGGTTCCCTGGCCGTGTTTCGCGAGAAAATTCCCTTGTTGGGCGAAGCCTGCGCCTTGTTCTATCGCCGTGACCGCTGGCAATTGGATCCCCAGCAGCAGGGCACATTTTGGCTTTCGGAAACGCCCGAGGTGCGCGGCTCGAAATCCTGGAAAACGGCCTGTACGCGAATCGTGACTTGGGGCCGATTCATCGAGAAGGTCGACGGTGGCGGAGAGAAATCCAAACCACGGGTCGTTTATGTTTACAATACGCATTTCGATCACAAGTCAAAACTGGCCCGCGAAAAATCGGCCGAGATGATAGCCCGGCGGATCGCCGAACGGCAACATAAAGATCCCGTGGTGCTGATGGGTGACCTGAACGCGGGCGAGTCGAGCCGGCCAATCGAATATCTGACCGGCCGCATAGCGGGTTCGCCGCTGAAACTCGTCGACACTTTTCGGGCATTGCACCCCGAAGCCGAAAACATGGGCACATTTTGCGCTTTCAAGGGGGAAACATCGGGAGCGAAGATAGACTATATCTTCGTTCTGCCGGAGACTAAGGTGCTTGCAGCCGAAATTGTGCGCGACAATCGCGACGGACGGTACCCGTCGGATCATTTCCCGGTAACGGCGAGTGTGAATTTTGAGCGGTGAGCAGTGGGTGGAAGCCTGGTTCGAAAAATATCTGACAAAAGTCGTGAAAGAGTAATCTTTCCCGCGATGCCAAAAACAGACGCCGCTAGAAATCCCGCCAAACTACTATACTTTCTGCACTTTTCCCCTTCTCGCCCCATGAGGGTTTGCCAATCGGCCCACAGACTGGTATTCTTATGGTTTCGTTGATATTTATGACAATTCCAGGTTGAAATGGCGGTTAACTACGTATTTACCATTCGTGGAAACACGCTATAGTCTTGCAACAAGACGCGCCATTTCAAACTAGAATGCGTATTATTCAAAGATTTGTAAGGATTATTTCAGCTCATGTCTGAACAAAAAAAAGTGCTGGTGGTTGGTGTCGGCTCGATTGGCGAACGGCATCTTCGCTGTTTTCAAAAGACCGGACGCGTGGGATTGTCGCTGTGCGAAGTGAATCCCAAACTGCGCGATAGAATATCCAGCCATTACGGCATCGACTCCGCTTTCGACAACCTGGAGGCCGCTTTGGCCGACTCGCCCGACGCCGTGGTGATTGCCACACCGGCCCAGTTACACATCAGCATGGCGATGCAGGCGGCCGAGGCCGGCAGCCATGTCTTGATAGAGAAGCCATTAAGCATCAGCACGGAGGGAGTGCAGGAACTGATCGACAAAATCGCCGAAAAGGGCCTGGTCGGCGCCGTCGCATATGTCTTGCATTGTTACCCTGCTCTCATCCAAGCCCGCGATGCAATCCGTTCCGGCCGTTTCGGCGATCCTGTTGAGATAGTGGTAGACTGCGGACAGAATTTCCCCACCTATCGACCCGCCTATCGAGAGATCTACTACAACAATCACGCAACCGGCGGCGGGGCCGTACAGGACGCCATGACGCACATGCTCAATGCGGGCGAGTGGCTCGTGGGACCGATCGACCGGCTTGTTGCCGATTTCGACCACAAGGTGCTCGAAGGTGTCGAAGTGGAAGACACCGTGCATATCATCACACGGCAGGGCAACGTGATGGGGTGCTATACGCTCAACCAGTATCAGCACAAAAACCAATCGGACATAAAAATCGTCTGCACCGAAGGCGTGGTGGTTATCGACATGATCGACAACTGCTGGCGTTGGGTCAAAGAGATCGAAGAGCCATGGCATGTCGAAAAGTGTGAGCCCGCCGAACGAGACGATCATTTCATCGCCCAAGCCAACATCTTCCTTGACATGGTCGAAGGAAAAACCAGCAACTGGAATCCGATCGAAGACGGCCTACAAACCCTGCGCTGCAACCTGGCCATACTCAAATCCGTCGAGGAAAACTGCTGGCAAACGATCGAGCGTTGAGTATTGTGATTAAACATCAAATGTCGTGTGACACGCCCAGGATGGGCGTGGAAAGCGGCGACTGACACTGACATACTCCCCATCACGCCCATTCTGGGCGTGCCACACGTGCAGCTTTTTCGGAGCCGTGAGATTGCAAAACGGGAGGCATAAGCATAGACTTGTAGCTGGATTCACGAGAATCCGGATCAGTTGCGATAAAACAGGACAACGTCCGAATTCTTGCGAATCCGGCTACGGTGATAAAAAAACTAACTACTGAACTCTCTGGTGCCACAACTGCCATGTCAGCCATCATCGCGATTTCACCTCTCTTGGTTGTGTTCGGATTGTTGGTCATGTTTCGCTGGCCGGCCAAGCGGACCATGCCTGTGGCATACGTTTTAACCGCCGTGCTTGCCTTATGGTACTGGCAGGTACCCGGCGTTCGCGTGGCGGCCGCGTCCTTGCAAGGACTGATAATCGCCGGAGAATTGCTTTATATAGTTTTCGGGGCCCTGTTGCTTTTGTTCGTTTTGAAGCATTCCGGCGCGGTACGCACGATCCGCGACGGCTTCCGCAGCATCACTCCCGACCGGCGGGTACAGGCGATTATCGTGGCCTGGACTTTCGGCGCTTTCATGGAAGGCGCGGCCGGGTTTGGCACGCCGGCCGCCGTGGCAGGCCCGCTGCTGGTTATTCTCGGCTTCCCGCCCATGGCCGCTGTCGTCGCCGCATTGACGATCCAGAGCACGCCGGTTTCCTTTGGAGCGGTGGGCACGCCCATCCTCATCGGCGTCAATACGGGCTTGGAAAACCAGACGATCGTCAATGAATACATTGCCCAGAACGGGCCGAAAACCTACATGCTGCTCCTGCACCAGATCGGTGCCGAAGTAGCCATACTGCACGGCATTATCGGCACTCTCATCCCGCTGTTTGTGGTTTGTCTTTTGACGCGATTTTTCGGAGCTAACCGATCGTGGCGTGAAGGGTTGGCGGCATGGCGGTTCGCCTTGTTCGCCGGGCTGGCGTTTACCGTGCCGTATGTGCTGCTGGGAGTGTTCGTGGGTCCCGAGTTTCCCACGCTCATCGGTGGCCTGATCGCCCTGGGTCTGACGGTGGCGGCGGCCCGCTTCGGGTTGTTCCAACCGGCCGAAGTCTGGGACTTTCCGCCCGAGTCGGTTTGGGAACCGGATTGGCGCAGCACGCTTCCGCCCACCAGCGACAAGCCGCCCGCTCGCCCCATTTCGCTGATGGCGGCCTGGACACCTTACCTGTTGGTCGGCATTCTGTTAGTGCTTACCCGCCTGGAACCCACCATGACCCACTGGGTAAACGAAACGGCCATCCGCATTCCTTCGATTTTTGATACCGATATCGGCCGCACGGTGCAGGTGCTGAAGCTACCGGGCACGATCTTCATAATCGTATCTTTGTTGTGCATTCCCTTGTATCGCATGCGCCGCGAGAACATCAGCGCCGCCTTGGGCGAGTCGGGACGGGCCCTGATCGGCGCGGCGGCGGCCATCGTCTTCGCGGTGCCCATGGTGCGAATCTTCATCGAGTCGGGCGTGAACTATTCGGACCTGGCCAGCATGCCGCGAGTTCTGGCCGACAGTGTCGCCAATCTTGCGGGCACGGCCTGGCCGGCATTCGCCGCGGTGATCGGCGCCATGGGCGCATTCGTGGCCGGCAGCAACACCATCAGCAATATGACGTTT
>JAFGTN010000356.1 GCA_016934075.1 Pirellulales bacterium | reverse complement strand
CGGCACTCCTTTCTTCTCTCGATAGAAACCAAAGCTGCCGGCGAAACGGATCCCGTCCTCGGCTGTTCGCTCGACAGTTGGATCGGCCGAAAACAGCAACGTGTCGGTATGTTCGCCCAATTCGACCCGGCAGCCACGAACGGTAAAACCTTGCTCGTCACCGCCCGAAAGTTCAATAGGTCGCACGGCTGAGATGGCCGGCTTGCCGAAGTGCGGCTCGATCAAACTAACCACCTGGGTTTGGGCGTTTTTCTTTCCGGTTGAATCGGAGGTCTTCGCGGCCCGGTTGTGCAGCATGAGCCATTTCATCTCATAAGGTCCACCAGCGGGCGAGCGGCCATCGCAGATATTCACCTTGGCACCGTCGGCACTGGACACGGTCAGCCTGATGTGCATCTTATCGTCCGATTTAAGCTTCCAATCGGCCCACCACGGCCCGGAGTGTTTGCCACTCTCAACGTTGTAGAGGTGAGCAAAGGCGAACATGGGACCGCTCCAATCGTACACTCCCTTACTGCAACCATTCTGTTTTAACCATCTCGCGTCGCCGTAGGGCACGTCCGCTCCGGCCAACGTGCCGGGCTGCTTGGTAAGCTCGATGCCCTTGGTGGTGAAATCGCCTTCCTGACAGTGAAAGCTCCACCAGTGATCTTGGCCGCCGGAAATACGATAGAAATCGACGCAATAGAACCGATCAGGCCCTACGTCGATCAGTGCCAGGAGCCGACGCTGCCATTGCGTCGCCGATAGCTCATAGCCTTTCCCCGCTCGCACGCAGTCGCTGTAAGCACGAGCCAGCGCTTCGGCAACCCGCACCGGCCCCGCCTCGGCGAACATTGTGCTCTGGGCCGTCATCGAGCAAAACGGTATCTGTCGGGCAACGTTATGGCTGGTCCAGGAATGTTCCCAATAGCCCCAGTTGCGCGGGTAGCCCATGTGGCTCAAGAGAATACCACCGTGTCCTTGCAGGCCGATGTCCAGCATGTCGTCTTGCAAGTGTCCTCGCGCGCGGCCGTATCTCATCCACAATGCCCGCTTTTCGTCGCCGCGTCCGCCGCGAAGGATGGCGATGCCGTAGCCGTCGTGCAGTGAACTGCTGTCGTTCCAATCGTCGGGCCACTTGGCTGCTTCGGCTTTGATCTGTTCGTATGTGTGCGGAAAATCGGCCGAGGGCCTCCAACCGCGTGTGTTCACCAGAGCCCAGGCGAACTTGGGTTCGCGGAACAACCGATAGGCATGTTCGAAAGCGGCCACGTTGGCTGAGTGCCAGGCGATCTTAGGCAGCTTTTGGTATTCGGTCCAACTCCCTCCGTCGCCGATGTAGGGATAGCTGCGGTCGATAGTGACCGTGTCCATGCAGAAATCGAAGATATTGCGATATCGGCGGCTTTTGCTCAACGACGGATAGCGATCCTCCGGATAAACGTCGGGGCGGAGTTGCCGTAGCGTTTCCATGGCATCGACCACGGGTGTCAGTTTAGTCACATGCAGAGAGTTGTATCCGCCGGTCGACTCGTATGGCGCGCCGTCGCGAAAGAAATCGTTGGACACGAATACACGCATCCTTCCCTTGCCGTCGTAGAGCCAATCGATGAAATCTCCGCCGCGCGCATAGTTCAAAACAGTTGCCGCCCGGGTGAGAGCCTCCTGCTCGCCCGGCTCGTTTGTCATCAGCGCGCCGTCCATCACGCCTTGCATCCACACGGCGAAGAGATTCTCCTCGACAAAACGTCGAACATCCTCATGTGTTTTTACGTCGAAGCCCTTTTTTTGCAGGAAGAAGATGATTTGTTCGTCCCGGTCGATGACCGGGAAAATGCGGTCGTAGGCTTGGGTGTGGGTAATCAATTGTCCGGGCTGTTCGATGCAATATGTGGTGAATCCGCTATTCCACAAGCACGGTCCCTCATCGAAGCGTGCCTGTCCAAAACGCTCGACCTGGCCGACGCTGTTACGATGGCGGTGCTGTGTCATGGTGGCCAGGTAGGCGTATTCCTCGGCCAATCGGCACAGCGCGACCAGTGCCTTGTGCGCATAGCGGCGGTCGCCTGTCTTTACATATTCATCCGCGCAAGCCGGCGCAACCTTCATCATCTGGCGGCAATAGAACTGGCACAGTTCGGCGATGAAGCCGTACTTGCGACCTTCGTGCGGACACGCACCACCGATGCCGTTGTCGGGAAACGGTCCGCTGGTCATGTCGCCGCGGGCAAAGTCGTTGGAAGGATATTCCTCCTTGCCCACCGGGCAGCGGATTTTCCAACTCCAGGGGAACTTAGACGACATGATCCATGGATAGTAGGCCTTGTGGCGATAGATCTTTTTGCCGTGCGTGGGGCATCCGTGCACGATGTTCGTCCAGTGCCAGCGGGGAATGGTACTGTCGGGCTGCATGGCCCAAATATCATCGTCGGAATAATCGAGCCACCCGCCACTCGCATCGCCTTTGGGCTTCTTAGCCTCGGCGCCGGTGGCAACCGTCTGCTTCTGTTTCAGCTCAGGTAGACGCTTGCCCAACGGCCAGCGCCGCGGAAGCTGCACGCCTTTGAGCATGCGGAATTTTCGCAGGTCATCGAAACTCCAAATCCCGATCGGCACCACGACCTGGCCCGAAGGCAGTTCGAAACGGATCTCCACCTTGGACGCGGGCTTCACCGTGCGGAAATAGAACTTGCGTATTTCGCTCTTGAAAGGTGGAGGTGTACGATCCAATAAAGCGGCGCTATCGGGAACCGTTACTTTGACTTCAGGCGTCGCCACCGGTACTTTCAAGGCGATCATGAACATCCGCCGCACGCCCAAAATGTCGGGCGCGTATAGAATACGCTGATCTTTCGCCAGAACTCGTCCGTGTCCAAACAGCAGGGCACAAGCGATCGCTAGACTTAGCAAGCCACGGATGTGAAATTGCATATTTCTATTTTAATCATGTATATCGGTCGGAAATGAATACACTTCTATTGTATTCCCGTGAAAATCCGGTTACCAGTCCCGCCGATTCTTCATCTCCACCCCCGTTTCGTTTCTTATTGGCCCCGGCCGCTCAAATCTCTATAATGCAGACTTCGCAATACAGCAATGATCGTCGAGGAACCAAATTGCCTAAAACTGCCCACAGCAAAGATATTTCCGGAAAACTCATTTTTCTGGGCACCGGCACTTCGCACGGCGTGCCGATTATCGGGTGCAAATGCCCTACTTGCACCAGTCATAATCCGAAAAACCGACGCATGCGCTGCAGCGCGGTATTGGGATTGCCCGAGGGGAACTTGTTGATCGATACCGCACCCGAGTTGCGATTGCAATTGCTATCCCAGGATATCGGCCTGGTGCATGCGGTACTTTACACACACGCTCATGCCGATCACCTCTTCGGACTCGACGACTTACGACTTTTCTCGCGATATCTGGGCCGCGACGTTCCCATCTATTGTGAAAAACACGTTGAGGAGCAAATCCGCATGTCGTTCGGCTATGCCTTCAACCCAATAACTCGCAACTACCCTGCCGGCGGCGTGCCACGGTTGGAATTTCAAGAGGTGACGGAAGAACCGCTCGAAATACTTGGTGAGCGAATCACACCGATTCGCATCGAACACGGGCAAGATCCGGCCTTCGGCTACCGTATCGGCGATCTGGCCTATTGCACCGACGTGAAGCGATTTCCCGCCGAAAGCGAAGCCTTACTTCAAGGTCTCGATACATTGATCCTGGATTGCTTGCGGCCCGAACCGCATGCCACACACCTGGGATTGGAAGAAGCAGTCGAGACGGCACAACGGCTGGGCGCCCGCCGCACGTTTTTCACTCACATGGGACACCAGTTAGAACACGAAGAGACCAATCGCCGGCTACCGCCTAACATTCGGTTGGCTTACGACGGACTTTGCATTCCTCTGGTTCCAAGCTAATAATTAAGTTGGCGCGGCAAACTCCACTTGACGTATTTTCCTCTTCTTGAGACACTTTGTCGCCCAAGTTATATGAGCAGACATGTAACCCAAGGGGACAAATTGGAAGGAACCACCCTGCGGAAGGAGATTGTACGGATGCGACACCCCAATATTCTTTTACTAGGACTGACAATATTCACGTTTAGCCTTGCTAGCATTGCTGGCTGCGGTGGCGACAAATCAGGTGGCGAGAAAAAACCGGCTACCGGCACCGAGAAAGGCGAAGAAGGCAAAAAAGATGCCGCAAACCTGACTGGTCCAGCCGCAGCCACATACGCATTCCTCAACGCTGCCCGTCGTGGAGATGACGAAAAGGCAATGGCTCTGCTTACACCCACAGCACAAAAGGAAATTACCCGCCGCAAATTAAGTGTGGCCCCTGCCGCTTCAGATACGGCAAAATTCTCCATCGGTGAAGTCCGGGAGGTCTCGGAAAATATCGCTCACGTAGCCAGTCGTTGGACCAAAGTAGACGCTGGTGGACAGCAACAATCCAACGAAATGACCTGGATTCTCCGGCGAGTGGGTAATGAATGGCGGGTAGGAGGCATGGCGACCGTAGTCTTCGAGGGTGAACCGCCACTACTGCTGAATTTCGAAGATCCCGAAGAAATGATCAGAAAAAAACAACTTTTAGAAAAAGAAATTACCCGCCGAATCCGCCAGGCTGCCCAAAAAAGTCCAGTTTCTGGCGAACCGCTACGCCGTTAGATTTCTTCATTTAATTGGCACTTCGTGAGAGCACACCCCTCAGTGTTGCTATATCTACATGAAAAATGGACGCTTCAAAGTGCTAAAATCACCTTATTAGGTTCTTTTTTCTTCTAATAGTGGTGGACTCTATAGATACCACGTCCTATGATTCTCTTAAGCAGGTGACGCAAAACACCCCAAATGCCAGTATCCCCCAATAGGTATATTTCCCAGCGTCCCCCCGCTTGACATTGAAATAAACCATGCTAGCTTAGTGGTCTAAGCTGTGCACTCCATGCCACACACCCCAAGCCGCAAAGCTTACGCAGGCACTCCGGAGAGCCTTAACCGGGCATTTCAGATCGCCTCGACAGGGCAGCCGCGTGGTGCGGGTTGGCGTGGTACAGCTGTATTTAGCCACCCCCTTCCGTGAGCCGTCAAAGGGGAGTGAGAATAAATTTATTCGACGGCCCAAGAGAATCTCTTAACGCTACGGTACCTGTTTTTTTTGGAGGATTTCCGAATGAATCGCTCTTTTTTGATTGGCGTCGTCGTATTCGTCGCCGTGTTGGGCTTGGCCCTGCTGGGCAACCCGACAGAGGCAAAAGCCTTTAAGACTTGTGCTACGTGCGCCCCCGCCGCCACTTGCGCCCCCGTCGCAACTTGTGCGCCTGCCACTTGTGCGCCCGAGACCT